>NZ_CAXATZ010000023.1:0-43692 GCF_963971605.1 uncultured Xanthomarina sp. | reverse complement strand
TTATCAAAATGTTTTCTTCCAAATAATCTACTGGGTATTTTATATTATCTGTAAATAGAGCCTGTATGTTTTCAGGTAACTTGGCAACCACCCGAGGTATAAGAATGTCTACTATGTCTTTTCTAATTTTTGCCAGCATGGCTTCATCGGCAGCAAGATTGTCTTTTTTAGAATTGGATTTTGGTTTAACAAAATCGTCGTGCTGTGTTGAAATTACTATGGCATCAATTCGTTGAGGCACATTATCGTCGCTGTACTCAATAGTTACCTGACTTTTAGAATCTGGACGTAAGTAGGTAATGTCTTTGTTTTCCCTTCTTAAATCAGCCAGTTCAATAAGGATTCTGTGTGCTAAATCCAATGCTAGAGGCATGTAATTTTCGGTTTCACTTGTGGCATAGCCAAACATCATACCTTGGTCTCCTGCACCTTGCTCTTCTTTGCTGGCTCTATCTACACCACGATTAATGTCTTCGGATTGCTCGTGTATGGCAGAAAACACACCACAGGAATTACCATCAAACATGTAAGCACTTTTGGTATAGCCAATTTTGTTTATGGTATCCCTGGCAATTTTTTGCACATCCAAATAGGTGTTGGATTTTACTTCTCCAGCTAGCACTACCTGACCTGTAGTAACAAGGGTTTCGCAAGCAACCTTCGAGTCTTTGTCGAAAGCTAAAAAGTTATCGATTAAAGCATCGCTAATTTGGTCTGCTACTTTATCTGGATGTCCTTCAGAAACACTTTCAGAAGTAAATAAATAAGACATATAAATAGGTTTTTTATAATTTATAATTACGAAAAAATGTGATTGCAATAGTTGCTAGAGGAGTAGAATGTTACTGCTTTAGCATTTTTTTAATGAGGTTGCAATCAGACAAATTTTTCCTCTTGATATATGAAATGCAAATGTAGAAAAATTAAATGGATAGCAAATTATTTTCAAATTTTTATAACAAATAATTTGGAATTTCAATTTTTCTAATGCAATATTTGTACTCACAAAGTTCAAATACTTACTGAAATGTTATCAAGAAAGGTGGAGGGATTAGACCCTATGAAGCCTTAGCAACCCTTTGTTTTGCAAAGAAGGTGCTACATTCTACTTAATGTACGATTCATGTATCGACACGTTGGATAGATAACTAAAACGAAATTTCACATCTGAAATCTCGTCAATTTCTTTTTAACATTTTTCTATTAGGTACGCTTCTTAAGAAGCTTATTTGTCCCGATGGTTATCGGGATTGGTTTAATCATTTATTATTAACTCAAAAAAATTAGAAAAATGAATGCAACAAACATTATCCATTCCATTCCTAGCGATCCGTTAACAGGCGCTATTTCAGTACCAGTGTACCAAACATCCACATTTGTTCAGGAAGCTCCCGGGCTAAACAAAGGTTTCGATTACGCCCGAAGCAACAACCCAACCCGTAAAGTTTTGGAAGACGTTGTGGCGCAATTGGAAGGAGGTCATTCTGCCTTTGCTTTTGCAACGGGTTTGGCAGCCATAGATGCTGTTTTAAAATTGTTGTCTGCTGGCGATGAGATTATTGCAGTAGATGATATTTACGGTGGCGCATACCGTTTATTTACCCATGTGTACGAAAAATTAGGTATTAAAGTGCATTATGTAGATACTACAGATGCCGAAAATGTTGCCAATGTTATCAGCAGTAAGACCAAATTGGTTTGGATTGAATCTCCAACCAATCCAACCCTTAAAGTGTCGGATATTCAGGAAATATCCAAAATCGCAAAAAGTGTCAATGCGCTTTTGGTTGTTGATAACACTTTTGCCAGTCCTATTGCCCAAAAACCTATTGTCTTAGGAGCAGATATTATTATCCATAGTGGCACGAAATATATTGGTGGTCATTCCGATTTGGTTGCAGGTTTAGTTGTAACAAAGACAAAGGAATTATCAGAAAAATTAAAATTTATTCAAAATGCTTCTGGAGGTATTTTAGGGCCTTGGGATTGTTTTTTAACCATTCGTGGAATAGAAACCTTGGAGCTTCGTTATAGAAAACAATGCGACAATGCCTTTGCTGTGGCAGCCTTTTTGGCAAATCATGAAGCTGTAGAAAACGTTTATTTCCCTGGTTTGGTATCGCATAAAAACCATGATGTGGCTAAGCGTCAACAAAATGGTTTGTTTGGAGGTATTGTATCCTTTACTTTAAAAGAAGACACGCAAGAGGCAGCCAACAAATTTGTAACAAATACTACATATTTTAAATTGGCAGAAAGCCTTGGAGGTGTTAAAAGTTTGCTTTGTCATCCTCCACAAATGACCCACGCATCCATACCACGTGAAAAGCGGTTACAGTCTGGAATTAAAGACTCATTGATCCGTTTGTCTTGTGGAATTGAGGATTCAGAAGATTTAATAAATGATTTGAGTCAAGCTTTTACGACTGTTAACAAAACAAAAAAAACAGGTTATGTCAAACACTAAAACCCTAAATGTGGTTATTTTCGGTATAGGTAATGTTGGCAGCACCTTAATCAACCAAATACAAGCAGCCAAAGCCCAATTGTTATCACAACAGCAATTAAATATCCAGATTCCTATTGTAACAAACTCTACTTTGGCATTCTATAATGAATTTGGTATTGAAAATGCTTGGCATTCCAATTTTGAAAAGGCTTCAATTCCTTATAAGATTAAAGATATCGTTGACTTTGTCAAATCACACCATTTTCAAAATTTAATAGCTATAGATGCCACAGCCAGTAAAGATTTTGTTCAGAATTATGTGTCTTTAATTGAAAACGGATTTCATATCATTTCAGCAAATAAGGTAGCCAATACCTTAAGTTTTGAATTTTATGAACAATTAAGACAGACTTTAAAAAAGCACAACAAGTCTTTTTTGTACGAAACCAATGTGGGTGCAGGATTGCCTGTGATTGAAACCATAAAACGCTTGTACGATTCTGGTGAACAGATTAAAAAAATTAGAGGTGTTTTTTCTGGATCTTTAAGTTTTATATTCAATCGGTTTTCTTCTGAAAACGTCCTTTTTTCTGATATCCTAATACAGGCTAAACAATTAGGCTTAACAGAACCGGATGCAAGGGAAGATTTGTCAGGAACCGATGTGGCCAGAAAACTATTGATTTTAGCTAGGGAACTCCATATTAAAACCGAGTTGCACGATGTTCAAATAGAATCTTTGGTACCAAAAAATCTGAATGGGAATACTACGCTACATCAGTTTTATAGCAGACAAAAAGAATTGGATGTCCCTTTTCAGGAGCGAAAGCAAAACCTCTTGGGAAATCAGGTGTTGCGTTATGTTGGGGAATTGGATGTTACTAAAAAATCACTGGAAGTCAAGTTGGTATCAGAAGAAAAGCATACAGCTATCGGACAATTAAAAGGAGCCGATTCTGTATTTGAAATATATTCAGAATCTTATCAAGATTTTCCCTTAGTGATACAAGGAGCAGGAGCAGGAAAACATGTGACAGCTAGAGGCCTGTTTTCAGACATTGTAAAATTATCCTCAAGTTTAAATTAACAAATAGGTGAATTTTATCGATTCTATGATTAAACATAAAATTGTTTCAAAACAACATGAGCATTATGAGTGATATAAAACAAGAAATTCAAAAACGTATCTTGGTTTTGGATGGAGCCATGGGAACCATGCTGCAACGTTATAAATTTACAGAAGAAGATTTTAGAGGCGAGCGTTTTAAAGATTACCCAACATCGCTTAAAGGCAATAACGACTTGCTCTCCCTTACGCAACCTGAAGCCATTGCCGAAGTTCATAGATTGTACTTTGAAGCAGGTGCAGATATTGTAGAAACCAATACCTTTTCTGGGACTTCCATTGCCATGGCAGATTACAACATGGAAGATTTGGTGTATGAACTTAATTTTGAATCGGCTAAAATTGCAAGAAAAGTTGCAGACCAATTTACCAAAGAAAATCCAGAAAAACCAAGATTTGTAGCAGGAAGCATTGGTCCAACAAACAAAACCGCAAGTTTATCGCCAGATGTAAATAGACCAGAATTTCGAGCTATTACGTTTGATGAATTAAGAATTGCCTACAAACAACAAGTAGAAGCTTTAATTGATGGAGGCGTAGATGTGCTTTTAGTTGAAACTATTTTCGATACACTCAATGCCAAAGCAGCTTTGTTCGCTATTGAAGAAGTGAAAGAGGAACGTAACATCGATATTCCCATAATGGTTTCTGGAACCATAACAGATGCTTCTGGAAGAACGCTTTCTGGTCAAACCGTAGAAGCTTTTTTAACCTCTATTTCGCATGTTCCGTTGCTTAGCGTTGGATTTAATTGTGCCCTTGGAGCCGAACAATTACAACCATATCTACAACGATTGTCTAACGAAACGGAGTTTTTTACTTCAGCACATCCAAATGCAGGTTTGCCAAATGCTTTTGGGGAATACGACCAGTCACCCAAAGAAATGCAAGTGTTGATTGAAAATTATTTAAAAGATGGGCTTATCAATATTATTGGAGGTTGTTGTGGCACAAATCCAGATCATATAAAAGCGATTGCTGAGATTGCTAAAAATTATAAACCAAGATTGGTTTTTAGTTGTTAGTGTTTGGTGTTTAGAAAAATATAAAATATGAAAAATTATACAGAATTAGAAGTTTGGAAATTTGCAAGAGCTTTGGTGAAATCGGTTTATCAGCTTACTAAGCACTTTCCAAATACAGAATTATATAGTTTAACAAATCAGATTAATCGAAGTGTGATATCTGTACCATCAAATATTGCTGAAGGTATTGGAAGACAATCAGACAAAGAAACTATTCAATTTTTGTATATCTCAAAAGGTTCTTTGTTTGAGCTTGAAACGCAAATGTATCTTGCTTTCGATTTAGAATATATTTCTGAAGACCAACTAAAAGTAATTTTAGAACAATTATCATCTTGCAAGAAATTACTAAACGGATTCATTAACTATTTCAAAAATAAATTATAGTTATGAGTGATACTAAACACCAAACATCAAACACCAAATACCAAAAGTATTTAACTCTGTCTGGTTTAGAACCTTTGGTTGTAACTCCTGAAAGCAACTTTATTAATGTTGGTGAGCGAACCAATGTAACAGGTTCTAGAAAATTTCTTCGATTAATTAAAGAAGGGAATTATAACGAAGCTTTGGAGGTTGCAAGACATCAAGTGGAAGGTGGTGCACAAATCCTTGATGTGAATATGGATGAAGGCATGCTAGATGGTAAATATGCCATGACCAAATTTTTAAACCTTATTGCATCAGAACCTGATATTGCTCGAATTCCAATTATGATTGATAGTTCCAAATGGGAGATTATTGAAGCCGGATTGAAAGTGGTTCAAGGAAAATCGGTTGTGAATTCGATTAGTTTAAAAGAAGGAGAGGCTGAATTTATTCATCATGCAAAATTGGTAAAACGTTATGGAGCAGCTGTCATTGTCATGGCATTTGATGAGGTTGGTCAAGCCGATACTTACCAGCGTCGCATAGATATTTGTAAACGATCTTATGATATTTTGGTTAACCGAGTTAACTTTCCACCACAAGACATTATTTTCGATCCCAATATTTTTCCTGTGGCAACAGGTATGGAAGAACATAGGAAAAATGCTTTGGATTTTTTCATGGCTACCAAATGGATTCGTGAAAACCTGCCATATGCCAATGTTTCGGGAGGCGTAAGTAATGTGTCTTTTTCCTTTAGAGGAAATGATACAGTTCGCGAAGCCATGCATGCCTCTTTTTTATATCACGCCATTCAGCATGGCATGAATTTAGGCATCGTCAATCCTGCCATGTTGGAGGTTTATGATGCGATTGATAAGAAATTGTTGGAATTGGTGGAAGATGTGTTTTTTGATAGACGTGATGATGCCACAGAACGATTGCTGGATTTTGCTGAATCAGTGCACGCAAGTCGCATACGGACAAGTCGCGTAGGGACAAGTCGCGACTTGTCCCTACTACAAGAATGGAGAAACCATAGCCTTCAAGACAGAATCACACATGCTTTAGTAAAAGGAATTGACACTTTTATTATTGAAGATGTGGAGGAAGCACGTTTATCAGTCTCAAAGCCAATTGAAGTGATTGAAGGCCATTTAATGATAGGGATGAATGTGGTTGGAGACCTCTTTGGAAGTGGAAAAATGTTCTTACCTCAAGTAGTGAAATCGGCAAGGGTTATGAAAAAAGCAGTTGCTTATTTACAGCCCTTTATTGAAGCCGAAAAGGATGGAAAACAAGAGTTTTCCGGTCGTGTATTGATGGCAACGGTTAAAGGCGATGTGCATGATATTGGAAAAAACATTGTAAGTGTGGTTTTAGGTTGTAACAATTACGAAATCATCGATTTAGGGGTCATGGTGCCACCTGATAAAATTATTGAAGCTGCCATTGCCGAAAAGGTAGATATTATTGGTTTAAGTGGGTTGATTACACCTTCTCTGGACGAAATGGCTTATGTGTCACAAGAAATGGAAAAGAAAAATTTAGATATTCCTTTAATCATTGGAGGTGCCACCACGTCCAGAGCGCATACGTCTGTAAAAATTGCTCCAAACTATAGCGAAACTGTGGTGCATATTAACGATGCCTCGAGAGCAGTAACAGTTGTTGGAAATTTGCTTCAGAAGGATAATAAAGTGTTTAAAAAACAAATTAGAGAAGAGTATGATGCCTTTAGAGAGCAGTTTTTAAAACGCACTAAGGAAAAAGTATATCTTACTATTGAAGAGGCAAGAAAAAATAAATTTCAAATAGATTGGAATACCTCAGAAATTGTAAAACCAAAGCAATTAGGAGTTCAGATTCTTGAAGATTTCGATTTAAAAAAATTAGAAGCATTTATCGATTGGTCTCCATTTTTTAGGAGTTGGGATTTACATGGTCGTTACCCAGATATTTTGGAAGATGACGTTGTTGGAGCACAAGCCAAGGAGTTATTTAAAGACGCCAAAGTTTTGCTCAATCGTATTTTCGATGATAAACTTCTGAAAGCTAATGCTGTTTTCGGATTATTTCCAGCAAACTCAGTCAATGATGATGATATTCAAATTCAGAATTCAGAATTCCGAATTCAGAATTATAAATTCCTAACCCTTCGTCAGCAATCCAAAAAAGCAGCAGGAAAACCAAACTTGGCCTTAGCCGATTTTATCGCACCAAAAGAAACAGGAGTTCAAGATTATATGGGTTGCTTTTGTGTAAGTACAGGTTTTGGAACAGAATCTTTAGCGAAAGAGTTTGAGGAAAATCATGACGATTATAATGCTATTATGATTAAAGCCTTGGCAGATAGGTTGGCAGAAGCATTTGCAGAATATTTACATAAAGAAGTAAGAACAAATTACTGGAATTATGCGCAAGACGAAAGTTTAACAAACGAAGATTTAATTAAAGAAAATTACAAAGGCATTCGTCCGGCTCCAGGCTATCCAGCGTGTCCAGATCATTTGGAAAAAAAGACAATCTGGGAATTGTTGAAAGTAAAAGAAAACATTGGAGTTGAACTTACAGAAAGTTTGGCCATGTGGCCAGCAGCCAGTGTTAGTGGATACTATTTTGCAAATCCGGAAGCAAAATATTTTGGATTAGGTAAAATTAATCAAGATCAACTAAAAGATTATGCCATACGAAGAGGTATTACAGAAGCCGAAGCAGAAAAATGGTTGCATCCTAATTTAGCAGATTAAATATGAAAGTAACAGAGCACATAAAAAACGCCAACGGGAACACTTTGTTTTCATTCGAGATTTTACCTCCTTTAAAAGGACAAAACGTGCAATCCATATTCGATAATATCGATCCGTTAATGGAATTTAAACCACCATTTATTGATGTAACCTATCATCGTGAAGAATATGTGTATAAAGAGCTCGAGAATGGTTTGCTGCAAAAAAAGGTGGTTAAAAAAAGACCTGGAACGGTTGGAATTTGTGCAGCCATTCAAAATAAATATCGCGTAGATGCCATTCCGCATATTTTGTGTGGTGGATTTACAAAAGAAGATACCGAAAACTTTTTGATAGATTTAGACTTTTTGGGGATTGACAATGTCATGGCCTTACGTGGTGATGCCGTAAAAACAGAAACCTATTTTAAAGCTGAAAAAGAAGGGCATCATTATGCAAGTGAATTGGTGACCCAAATTTCAGATTTGAACAAAGGCACCTATTTGGATGAAGACCTGCTTAATTCATCTTGTACAAATTTCTGCGTTGGCGTTGCAGCTTATCCAGAAAAGCACATGGAAGCTCCAAGTTTGGATAGCGACATCCATTTCTTAAAAAAGAAAATAAAAAATGGAGCCCAATACATTGTAACCCAAATGTTTTTTGATAATAATAGGTACTTTGAATTTGTTGAAAAATGTAGAAGAGAAGGTATCACAGTTCCAATAATTCCAGGGTTGAAACCCATAGCAACCAAAAAACAACTTAATTTAATTCCACATCGATTTCATGTGGATTTACCTGAAGACTTAATTTTAGAGGTTGTGAATTGTCAAAACAATGAACAGGTAAGACAATTGGGCATTGAGTGGTGTGTCCAGCAATCCAAAGAACTACAAAAAGCAGGAATTCCTGTGCTTCATTACTATTCCATGGGGAAAAGTGACAATATAAAAGCCATAGCATCGCAGGTATTTTAAATATTCTACTATTTTTGCTTCACAAATAATATAAATGAGGCAATTACTAACCTGCTTGATGTGTCTGTGTTTTGCATTTGGTTTTTCGCAAGAGAAGCAAAGCAAATCCTATTTTGATATTAATTATTTTACTGGCAACATTGCCTTGCACAATAATGATATTCTTCATTTAATACAAGGACATCCAGAGGGTGTTATCCTGAGTTGGAACAAAAAAACCTTTGGGGAAAAGGATTGGGAACAACGCTATGGCTATCCAGATTGGGGTCTCTCCTTTGCATATCAAGATTTAAAAAACGATGTTTTGGGCAATAATTATTCCCTTTATGCCCATTATAATTTTTATTTTTTAAAACGGAATTTAATGTTGCGTATAGGTCAAGGCTTGGCTTATAATACAAATCCTTACGATAAAGAGGATAACCATAAAAATGTAGCTTTTGGTTCTACCATTTTAAGTGCCACTTATTTAATGCTAAATTACAAAAAAGAACGTTTGTTTGATAGGTTTGGCGTGCAAGCCGGTTTTTCACTTTTACATTATTCCAATGCCAATGTAAAAGCGCCAAATACCAGCGTAAATACCATTGCCTTCAATGTAGGCGTTACATATAATTTAGATGAAACAGACCCAGATTTTATTGGAACGCTTACCAAAGAAAAATTCACGCAACCCATAAAATACAATGTGGTTTTTAGAAGTGGTATCAATGAAAGTGATGTGATAGGAAGTGGGCAATTTCCATTTTATATCCTCTCGGCTTATGCCGATAAGCGTTTGTCGCATAAAAGTGCTGTGCAGTTAGGGACAGATGTGTTCTTCTCTATGTTTTTAAAAGAACTGATTTACTATAAATCCGTTGCCTTTCCTGAAGAACATGTTTCGGGAGATGAAGATTACAAGCGTGTGGGTGTGTTTGCTGGTCACGAATTGTTCATCAATAAAATGTCTTTGGTCACACAATTTGGTTATTATGTGTATTATCCATTTGATTTTGAAGGGAGAACCTACTTAAGAATAGGGGTAAAACGTTATTTTGGCGAAAAAATATTTGGTGCCATTACTTTAAAGTCTCATGGAGCCAAAGCCGAAGCTGTTGAGTTTGGAGTTGGAATTAGATTGTAAATAAATGAAAAAAATACTGTACCTATTTGTTTTTACTTGTTTTCTTGCTTGCGATAGCGAGGATGCGAACGATTGTTTTCAAAAAACCGGAAACATCATTCAAAAGGAAGTGGTTGTGGACGATTTTGAAAAAATTCTAATTAACCGAAACATTGAACTCATTCTTAAAGAAGCACCAGAAACCCATGTTTTAATTGAAACAGGAGAAAACTTAATGAATGATGTAGAGGTGGTAGTTGTAGATAATCAATTGCGTTTAACAGATAACAATACTTGTAATTTTGTACGGGATTACGAGCCAACTAAAATTTATGTTTCGGCTCCAAATATTACCGATATAAGAAGTTCCACACAGTTCGACATATCTTCCGATGGCGTTTTGAATTATACCGATTTAAGATTGTTTTCAGAAGATTTTAATTCTGAAGGTGCTTTCACTATGGGAGATTTTAGATTGCGTGTCAATACAAACATGTTGAGAATCACTTCAAATAATCTGTCTTCTTTTTACATTTCTGGAGATACCAACAAACTGCATATAGGTTTTTATTCTGGAGCTGGACGTTTTGAAGGAGCTCAGCTAATTGCTCAAGAAGTAAATGTGTCCCATAGAGGGAGTAACGACATAATTGTAAACCCACAACTTTCTTTAGAAGGGGAATTACGTGGTACAGGAGATGTCATTTCCAAAAACCAGCCACCAATTGTGGATGTGGAACAATTATACACAGGAGAACTTATTTTTGATTAAGTTGAAAAAAAAATCATTGACTGCTTAGAGGTGATCAAACCCCAAAAACAAAATTGCAATAGCTTAGGCTCCAATCAGTAGTGTTGGTCAAACATTAAAGTTTTAGACCTTTACAACTTTGGGTCTTTGCGAGAAAAAAACTTACTTCGTCAACTCCCGAAACAAGTTTTCCAAACTCATGTTTTTCTGATTCAACTGCAAAATTTTCAACTGATTGTCATGTGCAAAATCAAACACATGGGAACGCATGTCTTCTGTAGTGGAAAAGGTGATTTCATAAATAAAGTCGTGCGTATTTACAACCTGTTTTACTTTTGGCAAGTTCAATAAAAAGGCATCTTCAACCCTGTAATCAAATTCCACAACCACTATTTGTTCCTGACCTTCACGAAGTTCTTTTAATTTCTTATCGGCTACAATTTCACCTTTGTTAATAATAATCACTCGATCGCACATGGCTTCAACTTCTTGCATGATGTGTGTGGAGAGAAAAACAGTTTTTTCTTTTCCAATACTTTTAATCAGGTTCCTAATGTCTACCAATTGGTTTGGGTCCAATCCAGTGGTAGGTTCATCTAAAATCAGCACATCTGGATTGTGCAAAAGCGCATTGGCCAAACCTACCCGTTGTCTGTAGCCTTTAGAGAGCTGGCCTATTTTTTTGTGACTTTCAGGTGTTAAACCAGTAAGCTGTATCACTTCTTCTATACGTTCTTTGGTTACGCCATAAACTTGAGCGTTAAAGGCTAAATATTCCCTTACATACTGTTCCAAATACAACGGATTGTGTTCCGGCAAATACCCTACACTTTGCTGAACCTTCTGTTGGTTGGTATTTACATCAAAGTAGTTCACTTTAGCTTGTCCTTCAGAAGCCTCAATATAAGTGGTTAGAATTTTCATCATGGTCGATTTTCCTGCGCCATTGGGCCCTAAAAAACCAACAATTTCTGGCTTGTTCACCTTAAAGGATATGTTGTTCAACGCTTTTTGAGAACCGTAAATTTTTGTGATGTTTGCAACTTCTATAGACATAAAACGCTTAGATTTTTTGTAAAAATAACTAATTCGTAAACGATTTCAATTAAAAAAAAGTCTTTCCATTTTGTTTTTTCAAATTATTGCTTACATTAGCTGCCGCATTATGAAACAGTCAAGCTAAAGAGCTTAACATCCAAAGGAATGATTATAAAGCTGTTTCAAGTGGCAAATTTTAGCCGTAAAATAAGCACATGAAAACAATAACGCATTTTACATATTATAACTGGTATTATTTCTTTTTTAACAGAAGAAACGAGACCCTATATATGTATATGTAAAGATTAATAATATATGTTAAAAAGTCTCGATTTATTTCGGGACTTTTTTTTTGCGAAAAAATTAAAATAAAAAACATAGGTTTGATAAAAACAGTTGCCATACAGGGAGTCAAAGGGTCTTTTCATCATATTGTGTCACAACAATATTTTAAAAACCAAGCACATATATTGGAATGTTTAACGTTTGATGAAGCTGTACAGAGCTTGATTTCTGGAAAAACAGAAGCTGTGGTCATGGCTTTAGAGAATTCCATAGCTGGTTCCATTATCCCAAATTATGCTTTGATAGACACCCATCATTTGCATATTGTAGGTGAACATTATTTGGATGTGCAACACCATCTAATGGCTTTGCCAAATCAAAGCATAGCCAATGTTAAAGAGGTGTATTCCCATCCGATGGCTTTATTGCAATGCAAAGAATTTTTTAAAAAATTCCCACACATAAAACTTATTGAAGATAAAGATACAGCTGAGGTGGCACAGCGTATTCAAAGTAAAAGCATCAAAGGGGTTGCGGCCATAGCAAGTAAACTGGCTTCAGAACTATTTAACTTGAACATTCTTGCCGAAAGCATTCAAACCATAAAACATAACGAAACCCGATTTGTAATCGTTAAAAAAGAAAATCATGAAATCTCAGAAGAAGAAATCAACAAAGCATCTATAAAATTCGAATTAGAACATAAAAGAGGCAGTTTGGCAGCCATGTTGAATGTCATGAGTGATTGTAAATTGAACTTAACCAAAATACAATCATTACCAAAAATGGAAACACCATGGAAATACGCTTTTTTTGTTGATGTGACATTTGATGAGTATAAAGACTATAAAAAAGCAATTTCCATTATGGAAATCATGACTGAAGATTTTAAAATATTAGGTGAATATAAAAAAGCAAAACCATGATTGAAGCTGCAAAAAGATTGCAAAGCATTGAAGAATACTACTTTTCGAAAAAACTTCGTGAAGTTAGGCTGTTGGAAGCCAATGGCAAACCAATCATTAATTTGGGCATTGGAAGCCCAGACCTTCAACCACCACAGAGTGTCATTACAGCCTTGGGCAAAAGTTT
This sequence comes from uncultured Xanthomarina sp., assembly GCF_963971605.1. Lineage (NCBI taxonomy): Bacteria > Pseudomonadati > Bacteroidota > Flavobacteriia > Flavobacteriales > Flavobacteriaceae > Xanthomarina > uncultured Xanthomarina sp. The sequence goes on along the minus strand of NZ_CAXATZ010000023.1, from coordinate 30,743 downwards.
TGAAGCGATACAGGCCAACCAATATCAAAGCTATCAAGGTTTGCCGGAACTTCGCGAAGCCATTGTCTCTTTTTATAGAGACCAGTTTCAGGTGTATTTAAGCCCAACTACAGAAGTCTTGCCATTAATGGGAAGCAAAGAAGGTATCATGCACATTTCCATGGCTTTTTTAAATCATGGAGATCAAGTGCTTATTCCAAATCCAGGATATCCAACCTATGCTTCTGTAACAAAATTACTTGGTGCAAAGCCAGTATTTTACAATTTAAATGAAACAAATAATTGGATGCCAGATTTGGAAGTATTAGAAAGTCAAGACTTAACCAAGGTAAAAATGATGTGGGTGAATTATCCTCATATGCCAACAGGAGCAATAGCGACCGAAGGGTTTTTTACAAGATTGATTTCCTTTGCCAAACGGCATCGTATTTTAATTGTGAATGATAATCCGTATGGTTTTATTTTAAACGATTCCCCTAAAAGTATCTTGAGTATTCCAGGAGCAAAAGACGTTTGTTTGGAGCTGAACTCTTTAAGTAAAACCTTTAATATGTCTGGTTGGAGAGTTGGGATGGTTTTGGGGAAATCAGACTACATCAATCATGTTTTAAAAGTAAAAAGCAATATGGATTCTGGCATGTTTTACGGTATTCAAAAAGGAGCCATAGAAGCCTTAAAGTGCTCCAAATTATGGTATGCCAGTTTAAATCAAGTTTATCGGGAAAGACGAAAACTCATCTGGCAACTGGCAGATAGCTTAAACTGCAGATTTGATAAAAAAGCAACTGGATTGTTTGTTTGGGCAAAAGTTCCAGACTTGTTTACATCAGAGGAGTTTATTGATTTATTGTTAAAAGAAAAAAACATTTTTATAGCTCCAGGGACTGTTTTTGGAAGCCAAGGAGAAGGCTATGTTAGGTTTTCACTTTGTGCAACCACAGATGTTATTGAAGAAGCCATTGCGAGGCTATAAATACCCTGCATGGTTATAATCCCCAAGCGTTGTGACTTGCAGGTTTAAATTTCAAATCTTCCATAAGTGAAGATGTCTTTAAAAGACAAAAAATATGAAAAACATATACATAATAGGAGTTGGTTTAATTGGAGGTAGCATTGCCAAAGATGTTAAAAAAATGAATCTAGGGATTTCAATTCATGGAATTGATGCAAACGAAACCCATTTACAAGAAGCATTAACTTTAAAACTAATTGATAAAAAAGCAAATTTCGAAGATTTAAAACATGCTGATTTGGTGATTGTTTCCATTCCTGTAGATGCTACAGAAACCTTGTTGCCACATATTTTGGATGTTGTATCTGAGGATACCTTGGTAATTGATTCTGGTTCCACCAAAGCAAGCATTTGCAAAGCTGTAGCGAAACATCCAAAAAGGAGAAATTTTTTAGCCACACACCCTATTGCAGGAACTGAATTTTCGGGGCCAAAAGCTGCTGTGGAAGGTTTGTTCATGAACAAAACAAACATCATTTGCGAAATAGAAAAAACAGCTTTTAAATTGCAAGAGCGCGCTTTAACCATTTTCAAGATTATGGGAATGAACATGCGTTACATGAATCCGGAAGCCCATGACAAACACATAGCTTATGTATCGCATTTATCCCATATAAGTGCTTTTATGTTAGGGAAAACAGTTATTGAGAAAGAAAAAAACGAACGTGATATTTTCGATTTGGCAGGAAGTGGTTTTGCTTCAACAGTAAGATTGGCGAAAAGTTCACCAAGTATGTGGACACCCATTTTCAAACAAAATAAAGTTAATGTTATTGAAACTTTAGATGAGTATATAAACAATCTTGTTAAATTTAAGGAGTTTATGCAAACCGATAATTTTGATGCCATTTTTAAGGATATGGAAAACACAAACCATATAAAAGACATATTAAACGGAATAAAATAAGTAAGCACTAAGCAAATTCCCAAACATCAAAAAAGCAGGACTTGTATAGATAATATTGGAATTTGTTTTAAGAAATTTTAAAACATATTATGGAAAACAAAAAAGAATTAAGACACTGGTTAAATGCCTTCGGGTTAGAGCATCCATTGGTTATTGCAGGACCTTGTAGCGCAGAGACTGAAGAACAGGTTTTAAATATAGCCCATCAATTGAAGGATAGTGATACAACAGTTTTAAGAGCAGGAATCTGGAAACCAAGAACACGACCTGGAAATTTTGAAGGAGTAGGAGCCTTGGGCTTAAAGTGGTTGCAAAAAGCCAAAGAAGAAACAGGCTTGTTAACAGCCACAGAAGTTGCCAATGCCACTCATGTGGATTTGGCGCTGCAACATGATATAGATGTGTTGTGGATTGGTGCCAGAACAACGGTCAGTCCGTTTATAGTTCAGGAAATTGCAGAAGCTTTAAAAGGAACCGACAAAATAGTGTTGGTGAAAAACCCTGTAAATCCAGATTTGGCTTTGTGGTTGGGAGCTGTAGAGCGTTTTTACGCCTCAGGAATCAATAATCTGGGAGTGATCCACAGAGGTTTTTCAACCTATGAAAAAACCAGGTATAGAAACAATCCAGAATGGCAATTACCAATCGATTTACAAAACAGGTTTCCAGACTTGCCACTTATTTTAGATCCTTCGCATATAGCTGGACGTAGGGATATTATTTTCGATTTATGCCAAACGGCTCTCGATTTGAATTATGATGGCTTAATGATAGAAACACATCACCAACCTGATAAGGCTTGGAGTGATGCGTCCCAGCAAATCACACCAAACACGCTTATTCAGTACACAAAAGATTTACGTATAAGAAAAGAGATAGGTGAAGCTGCAGAATTTAAAAACAAAATAAACACCTTAAGAACGCAAATAGATGTTATAGACCATCAATTTATTGAAATGTTAGGAAAACGCATGAAGATTGCCGATGATATAGGAGCTTTAAAAAAAGCACATAATGTGGCCGTTTTACAAACCAAACGTTGGAACGAGATACTTGGTAAAATGATTCTTCAAGGAGAAGAGAAAAACTTAAGCGAAGAATTTATTTTAAGGCTTTTCAAAGCCATACACCAGGAGTCCATCAATCATCAGGAAAAGATTATTAACAAATAAAAGTGTTTTCCCACCATTAAGGTTTCTAAAATCTCAATGGTCTTGAGTCATCCTGAAAGGTCTTTTATCAACGATAAGTTTTTCATTATTAATTAATATTGCATCTTTGTAATAATGATAGGAATTGTATATAAATCTACAGGAAGTTGGTACACTGTTAAAACAGATTTTGGTGCCACTTATCAATGCCGAATCAAAGGAAAGTTCAGGATACAAGGCATTAAAAGCACCAATCCCATAGCCGTTGGAGATCGTGTGGATTTTGATTTGGATACAACAAATAACGAAGAAACCGTTGGTATTGTGACCCATATTCACGATAGAAAGAATTATATTGTTAGAAAATCGGTTAATTTATCAAAGCAAACACACATTATTGCATCAAACATCGATCAAGTGTTTTTATTGATTACCATTGATAATCCACCAACATTTACAAGTTTTATCGATCGGTTTTTGGTTACAGCAGAAGCCTATTCCATTAAAACCATTTTACTGTTCAATAAAATAGACACCTATCAAGAAGAGACCCTTAATGAAGTTAGGTATTTGGCTCATATATATAGGCAAATAGGTTATGAGTGTATTGGGATTTCGGCTGCTACTGGTAAAAATATCGATAAGGTTAAGGCCTTAATGCAAGATAAGGTAAGCATGTTTGCTGGTCATTCTGGAGTTGGAAAATCTACCTTAATAAACACTATTGAGCCAGAATTGGACTTGAAAACAAAAGCCATTTCCAATCAGCATATGCAAGGACAGCACACCACGACTTTCGCTGAAATGTTTGATTTAAGTTTTGGAGCTAAAATTATAGATACACCTGGAATTAAAGGTTTTGGGGTTGTAGATATGGATAAGGCTGAGGTAGGCGATTATTTTCCTGAGTTTTTTAAACTAAAACAGGAATGCAAATTTCATAATTGTATTCATGTGGACGAACCAAAATGTGCTGTAAAAGAAGCCTTGGATAGAGATGAGATAGCCTATACCAGATATAGAAGTTACATTCAAATTCTGGAAGGTGAAGATGAACATTATAGAACGGATAGTTGGGATAAAGAATAAGGTATGAAAGCTGTAATTCAAAGAGTTTCAAAAGCCAGTGTTACTATTAATGCTAAACAGGTTGCCAATATAAACAAGGGCTTGTTGGTATTATTGGGTATTATTGAAGAAGATACTCAGGAAGACATTTCATGGTTGTCCAATAAAATTGCTAACCTCAGGGTTTTTAACGACAAGAATGGTGTGATGAATCAATCGTTGCAAGAGGTTGATGGGGAAGTCATAGTTGTAAGTCAGTTTACACTTCATGCAAGTACAAAAAAAGGCAATAGACCGAGTTATATAAAAGCAGCCAAGCCAGATACAGCAATACCAATCTACGAAAACTTTGTAAAACAATTGGAGGCAGACTTAGGGAAGAGTGTACAGACAGGTGAGTTTGGTGCAGATATGAAAGTGGAACTTTTAAACGATGGACCAGTAACCATAATCATTGATACTAAAAATAAAGAATAAATCAATTAATTTTATTGAAAGCTTTGTTTTTTGAAAAATAAGTCTATTTTTGAAACAGAGAAATAAAGTGCCTACATGATAAGAATTATACTTTTAGTTCTCTCCTCACTAATTTATACACAAATAACAGCACAGGATGATAATTTATTTAATGTAAATACCATCCCTTTAGAGCTTAGAATAAAATCGAATGCAGTTGTTAGGTCTGATTATACACATATAAACGTTATTGACTATGATAAATTCGTGTTTACTAATAAACGTATCATCACAGTTCTTAATAAAGAAGGTGATTATAAAATTGGTGCATTTCAACATTACGATGATAACATAAAAATCCAAGATCTTGAAGTGCGAATTTATAATTCACTTGGAAAAGAAATCAAAAAGATTAAAAAGAACGAGTTTAAAGACGTAAGTGCAGTACCTGGTGGTACGTTGTATTCAGACAGTCGTGTAAAGTATTTAGAATATACCCCAATTAATTATCCTTATACCGTCCTCTTTGAGACAGAAGTTGTTTACAATTCCACAGCTTTTATACCAAGTTGGAGACCAATAGAAGGATTTTATATAAGTACCGAAAATGCTGAATATAAAATCTCAAATTCTTCTGATATATCCGTAAAAGTTAAAACTTCAAATTTTAAAGATTATAACATCAAAAGGCTTAGTGATTATCATTTTATAGCCAAAAACTTAAAATCAATAGAGCCAGAGTCATTCAGTCCAGATTTTAGTACTTATGCACCTTTTTTAAAAGCAGCTTTAACTAAATTTGAAATGGAAGGCGTTAAAGGCGTTAATAACAATTGGGTGGATTTTGGATTATGGATGAACAACAACTTGATAAACGGAACTCAAGAACTACCTCAAAATGTAAAAAACACCATTAAACAACTTACAGCAACTGCTAATACAGATATGGAAAAAGCTAAAATTGTTTATGAGTATATGCAGAATAAAACACGCTATGTAAGTGTGCAAGTGGGTATTGGCGGATGGAAACCTATGCTGGCAGAAGATGTAGAAAGATTGAGTTATGGAGACTGTAAAGCTTTAACCAATTATACACAAGCCTTATTAAAAGAAGTTGGTGTGGCTTCTTATTACACCATTATTTATGGAGATGATAAACTTATTGATATAGATAAAGATTTTTCGGCAACTCAAGGGAATCACGCTATTTTATGCTTGCCTAATAATAACGATTATATCTGGCTGGAATGTACTAGTCAAACCAATCCGTTTGGGTATACTGCAAATTTTACCGATGATAGAGATGCTTTAATAATTACACCAGAAGGAGGTAAAATTGTACGTACAAAGGTATATGCCACTGAAGAAAATATTCAAAAGATAGATGCTGAAGTTTTTTTAGATGAAAACGGAGCTATTCTAGCAGATGTTAACATTCAATCTAAAGGAGCGCAATATGGTGATCATGAAGGCATACAAAACAAAACAATAAAAGAACAGGAATTATATTACAAAAATAATTTTTGGAAAGATTTAAATAATCTTGAAATTCTAAAAATGGCTTTCAGTAACGATAAAGACAGTATTGTTTTTACAGAAGACATCAAAGTTAAAATTCCTAATTATACCTCTAAGGCAGGTAGCAGATTCTTATTTCAGCCTAATGTGTTTAATAAAATAACCATGGTGCCTCCAAGGTATAAAAACAGAAAATTACCTTTTGTAATAGAAAGGGGATTTACAGATCTTGACACCTATAGGATTAAGCTTTCTAACAACTTACATGTGGAAGCTAAGAACGAGCCTGTATCAATTCAAAACAAGTTTGGCTCATATAATTTAAACATCACAACCTCCAATAATGTTATAAACTATAGGCGTGAATTAATACTTAATAAAGGTTCTTATTCTAAAGAAGATTACCATGAGTTTAGAGAGTTCCTCTTAAGTATTAAAAAACACGATAACTCTAAAATCGTACTAAACACCAAAACTTAACCTATGAAATATTTATTATTATTCATATTTGTATTTGCGTTGAAAATCGCAACTGCCCAAGATTATAAATTTGGAAAAGTAAGCAAAGGGGAACTTCAGGAAACATCAGATCCTACAGATTCAGAAGCCAATGCAACCGTTTTATATAGAAGTCAAGAAATTAAATTCGAATATATAGAAAGCAAAGGCTTTGTTCAGAAAAATGAGATTCATGAACGCATAAAAATATATAATAAAGACGGCTTTGATCAAGCAACCAAAGTAATAAAACTTTATAATGAATCTAATGAATTAAAAGAAAGTTTAACAGGATTTAAAGCATATACATATAACTTAGAAGGGAATAAAATAATAGATGATAAATTAAAAAGCGATGGTATTTTTGAAGAAGAAACTAATAGATATTGGTTATATACTAAATTCACCATGCCAAATATTAAAGAAGGTTGTGTTATTGAATATAAATATACAATTGAATCAGAACTAATTAGAATAGATGATATTGAGTTTCAACAAGAAATTCCAATTAGAAAATTAGATTTTAAAATGTCAACACCAGAGTTTTATAACTATGCCAAATATCCAAATGTTAAGGCAGCTTACTACCCTAAATTAAATGAAACTTATAAAGAAACTACGGTTTTTCTGTCTGGTGAAATGCAAACAAAAATATCTCATAATCCAACAAGAGGAACTCGTTCAGATTTTAGTAAAAATGAATGGAAGTATAGAGAAAATATAACAACTGCTAATTTAGTTAACATTCCAGCTATAAAAAACGAAACTCATGTGTCTAATATTGATAATTATAGAGCCATCATGAAAATGGATTTAAGTTCCATTCATTATCCAGATCAAGTGAGACGTAATTTTACAACCAATTGGGAAAAAGTAACAAAAACAATTTATGAAAGTAATGATTTTGGAGAGCAATTAAAAAAATCAGGTTATTTTAGTGATGATTTAAGTTCTGCCATTGCAGGCGCAACAAACCCAATAGAACAAACCTATAATATTTTCAATTTTGTAAAAACCAAAGTAAAATGGAACGGACTTCATGGGTATTACTCAGATTTAGGCGTAAGGCAAGCTTATAAGCAAGGTGTTGGAAATGTGGCAGATATCAATTTGATTTTAAATGCTATGTTGCGTGAAGCTGGACTAGATGCAAATCCTGTTTTAGTGAGCACAAAAGATAATGGTATTCCAGTATTTCCAACAAGAAGTGGTTTTAATTATGTTATTTGCGCTGTTAAATTAAAAGAAGGTCTGGTGCTTTTAGACGCTTCTAGAAATTTCACAAGCCTCAACGTATTACCAGTAAAAGCTTTAAATTGGCAAGGAAGATTAATACGAAAAGATGGTAGTTCAGACTGGATTAATTTATCTGTTCAAGAGCCTTCTAAGGAAATAGTTTCTTTAAATATTAAACTTAATACAGATTTATCAGCAACAGGAAAAGTTAGAAATCAATACACAGACTATAGTGCATTAAAATACAGAAATACCTTTGAAAGTTATTCTAAAGACGATTTGATTAAAGAAATTGAATCTGAAAATGGGTTGTTACAAGTATCTAATATTGAAGTAGAAGATATGAATATTCCTATAAAACCTGTACTTTTATCTTATGAATATGAGCTAAAAGAAGCTTTAGAAGAAATAGGAGGTAGCTACTATTTTTCTCCTTTATTATTTTTAAAAATAAAAGAAACACCTTTTAAGCTTCAAACAAGAAATTACCCAATAGATTTAGATTACCCAACGTCAAGAAAATATATGGTAAACATCATGTTACCTGAAGGATTTCAAGTAGAATCTTTACCAGAAAACCAAAAGTTACAGTATAATAGCACAGAAGGAGAATTTACTTATTTAATTAGAGAGAACGGTTCGATGCTACAAATGATAATTACGTTAGATTTAAATAATACCTTAATTTTACCAGAAAATTATGAGCAATTTAAACAGTTTTTCGAATTATTAGTAAATAAACAAGCTGAGAAAATAGTTCTTAAAAAAGCATAACAATGGATATTAAAAATGCACAGTTGATAGTTGATTCCTGGATTAAAGAGCATGGCGTTCGTTACTTTAACGAATTAACCAACATGGCACAATTAACTGAAGAAGTGGGAGAGGTGGCCAGAATTATAGCCAGGCGTTATGGTGAACAAAGTGAAAAGGAAAGCGATAAAGACAAAGATTTAGGCGAAGAATTGGCAGATGTTGTTTTTGTGGTTCTATGTCTCGCCAACCAAACAGGAATTGACCTCCAAGCAGCTTTTGATAAAAAAATGGATAAAAAAACCAAACGCGATCACGACAGACACCACAACAACAGCAAATTAAAATAACGCAAATTCCTGAGACAGCAGGAGTCTTTTTAAATGAATATCCTACTTCAACAATCAACAATCAACAATCTGCAATCTGAAATCAAAATCACAGGTTCCAAAAGCGAATCCAATAGGTTGTTGTTGTTACAGGCTTTGTACTCCAATATCCAAATAGAGAACTTATCAAATTCCGATGATACTCGTGTCATGTCTCAAGCATTATCGTCTACTTCCAATATTGTGGATGTTCATCATGCTGGTACAGCCATGCGTTTTTTAACAGCCTATTTTGCCTTTCAAAAAGGTCGGGAAGTGGTATTAACCGGATCAGATAGAATGAAGGAAAGACCCATAAAAATACTGGTCGATGCTCTTAGGGAACTTGGTGCAGATATAAGTTATTTGGAAACGGAAGGATTTCCACCTTTAAAAATAAACGGAAAAAACCCAACAAAAAATAAAGTGACACTTCAAGCCAATGTAAGCAGTCAATATATCTCTGCTTTATTGTTGATTGCACCTAAATTAGAAAACGGCTTGGAGCTTACTTTAGAGGGAAACATCACGTCTGTTCCTTATATTAAGATGACGCTTAGGCTACTTGAAGATTTAGGAATAGAAACATCTTTTAAGGATCAAACTATCAAGGTCAAGCAACAATCAGCAATCAACAATCAAATAGCAACAGTTGAATCAGATTGGTCATCAGCATCTTATTTTTATAGCATTATTGCTTTAAGCAAAGTGGGAACCAAAATCACTTTGTCATCCTACAAAGCACATTCTCTGCAAGGAGATGCTGTTTTGGCAGACATCTATCTGCAATTTGGAGTAAAAACCACTTTTAAAACCAATAGGCTTGTCCTTCAAAAAGTAGAAAAGCTAAATAACCTTTCCCTTATTGAATTAGACTTGTCAAATTCACCAGATATTGCGCAAACCATAACAGTAACATGTTTCGCTTTAGGCTTGGAATGCCTACTAACCGGACTTCATACCTTAAAAATTAAAGAAACAGATAGACTTCTTGCCCTTAAAACCGAAATTGAAAAATTAGGAGGTATGGTAACCATTACAACCAATAGTTTACATTTAAAAGCTTCAAATAATTTAAAAAGTCAGGTTGCCATAGCAACTTATAACGACCATAGAATGGCTATGGCATTTGCTCCGTTGGCGCTTAAAACCTCACTTATAATCAATGATGCCGAAGTAGTCTCTAAGTCTTATCCAGGTTTTTGGAACGATTTAAAAACCATCGGTTTTCAAATATCTCAATAATAATTGGCTAAATACTTGACAACGCCTACTTTCAGATTGTATATTTGCAACCTTTGTAAAAAACAAAACACTTTCATTTTAATTTAAAAATTGATAGAACACAATGAAATTATCACATTTTAATTTTAACCTTCCAGACGAATTATTAGCAGAATATCCAGCCGAAAATAGAGATGAATCCCGTTTAATGGTATTAAACAGGGAAAAGCAAACCATCGAGCATAAGATGTTTAAAGATCTTATTGATTATTTTGATAAGGATGATGTGATGATTCTTAACAACACCAAGGTTTTTCCTGCCAGACTGTTTGGTAACAAGGAAAAAACTGGAGCAAGAATTGAAGTGTTTTTGTTAAGGGAATTAAATGAAGAACAACGTCTTTGGGATGTATTGGTAGATCCAGCAAGAAAAATTAGAATTGGAAACAAATTATATTTTGGAGAAGGCGAATCTTTAGTAGCAGAAGTTATAGACAACACCACTTCCAGAGGTAGAACCTTACGTTTCTTATATGATGGATCTTATAGGGATTTTAGGGTGAAGCTAAGGGAGTTGGGAGAAACACCACTTCCTAAATATATAAAAAGAGAGGTGGAACCAGAAGATGAAGAGCGTTACCAAACCATTTTCGCTAAAAACGAAGGAGCTGTTGCAGCTCCAACAGCTGGATTGCATTTTTCCAAACATTTGTTAAAGCGTTTGGAAATTAAAGGTGTGAACCTTGCAGAAGTTACTTTACATGTAGGTTTAGGAACTTTTAATCCAGTTGAGGTGGAAGATTTGTCCAAACACAAAATGGATAGTGAAGAAATAATTATCAACAAAGAAGCAGTAGAAACCATAAACACAGGTATTAAAAACAAAAGACGTGTATGTGCTGTAGGAACCACTGCCATGCGCGCCATAGAAAGCTCTGTGTCTTCCAGTGGTACCTTAAACGAATTTGATGGTTGGTCCAATAAATTTATTTTTCCACCATACGATTTCAGTATAGCCAATAGCATGATTACCAATTTCCATACTCCAAAATCCACACTGTTAATGATGGTATCTGCTTTTGCTGGTCACGATTTTATTAAAAAGGCATACGAAGAAGCCATAAAAGAAAAATATAAATTCTATAGTTATGGTGATGCCATGCTCATTATCTAACTTACAAATATTCTATTAAAAGGCCTTGTTTTTACAAGGCTTTTTTTTTGCTTTACCTAAGATCCTTGAACAAATTAAAAAGTGGAAGTCGTCAATCCAAATTCCTTTCATTACTTTTGCAAACACATGGAAACTAAAAAGAAAGACATACGAGCCTTAAGCAAAGAACAATTACGTGATTTTTTTGTAAAAGAAGGAGACCAAGCGTTTCGTGGCAATCAGGTTTATGAATGGTTGTGGAATAAAGGAGCTCACACCTTTGAAGATATGACAAATATTTCAAAAGAAACCAGACAAATGCTGGAAGATCATTTTGTCATCAACCACATACATGTGGATACCATGCAAAAAAGTGCTGATGGAACCATAAAAAATGCCGTTCGTTTGCATGATGGTTTAATCGTGGAATCGGTGTTAATTCCAACCAGTACCAGAACAACAGCCTGTGTTTCCAGTCAGGTAGGTTGTAGTTTGGATTGTAGGTTTTGCGCCACTGCCAGACTAAAACGTATGCGAAATTTAAATCCTGATGAAATTTTCGACCAAGTGGTTGCCATAGATAAAGAAAGTAGGTTGTACCACAACAGGCCATTGAGCAATATTGTATTCATGGGAATGGGAGAACCTCTTATGAATTATAACAATGTGCTTAAAGCTATTGATAAAATAACTTCAGATGAAGGTTTGGGCATGTCTCCCAAACGAATTGTCGTGTCCACTTCTGGTGTGCCAAAAATGATAAAAAAAATGGCAGACGATGAAGTGAAGTTTAAATTAGCCGTTTCACTTCATTCGGCAATTGACGAAGTGAGGTCTTCCATCATGCCTTTTAATGAAAATTTTCCATTGGCCGATTTACGGGAAGCTTTGGAATATTGGTATGCCAAAACCAAAAATAGAATTACCTACGAATATGTGGTATGGAAGGATATAAACGACAAAAAGAAAGATGTAGATGCCTTAATAGCCTTTTGCAAATTTGCACCAAGTAAAGTTAATTTAATAGAATACAACCCTATTGATGATGGCGAGTTTCAACAGGCCAATACACAAGCTATAGACATGTATGTGTCCATGTTGGAAGCCCATAACATTACAGTTACAGTAAGAAGGTCCAGAGGAAAAGATATTGATGCAGCCTGTGGGCAATTGGCAAACAAGGGATAGCATACAGAAGCTGTTAAAAAGCCATGTGTTACATTATACGCAGTCTAAATGTCAATAAACCAAAACGGTTGGTTTTTTAACGGAGCTCAAAATGATGATCTTACAACTGGATTAAAAAGCAATTTTCTTTCTAAAAACGCCTTGGGTTTCTGGGTTATAAATTTCAATTATGTAAACACCAGAAGCTAAGCCAGAAGCATCTATATTATGTGTTTCTAAAGCAGTTTTTCCCTCTAAAAGTGTTTGTCCAGTAAGGGATAACAGTTTGTAATTAATTTCGCTGTTAATATTGTAAATGGATATATAATGGTTTACACAACCTATTTGGTAGGTAATAGGTTCCTCATATTCGCCTACATTTAAATTGTTTACAGCTACGGAAACATTGTCAACCAGTAAAACAAATTTATCTGTACTGTTATTTCTCCATGCTATATATACGGTTTGTCCATTGTAAGAGGCAAGGTCGACTGTTCTGTTAACCCAATCAGGATTTTCAGCACTTGTGGAAAATAAAACAGTATCAAAATCGCTATTGATATTGGTTCCCGTTGTGGAAATCCTTACTTCATAACCATCAGGATAAGAAGCGTCCTGGGCTTTTGCATCCCAAACCAGCTCATTGTTGGCACTTATGTTAATAGCTGGAGTTATCATCCAATCGTCAGAGGTTTGTAAACTGGTGTACCAAGAACCACTCATGGCTGCTACATCTCCAGCAGGACCACCAAAATTCCCGTTTGCGTCATTCCTATCTATTTCAACCCAAGCATTTGTAATAAACGAAATCCCAGCGTTTATGGCATGTCCATCGTTGTCAATAACAGTCCAACCTGCTAAGCCAGGACCAGAACCATCAAAATTATCCTCAAAAATTATTTGTGAAAAAGAAACATGACAGCCAAAAACCAGAAAAAGTAATAAAATAGATTGCTTCATGGTATTAATTTTTAATTGGTTGCAACAAGTTAAGGTACAAAAAATAATATTAACACTGTGGTTATATTGCATGAAGCACCTTAATTTGAAAGTTAGTAGTATTTCACAGGCATTTTTAGTACGTTTGTTATCAATTTTTAGCCATATTTTCTTTTGAAAATTGTAGAACAAATAAAACAGCCTATTGATTATGAGATGGAACTTTTTGAACAAAAGTTTCAATTGTCCATGTCTTCAAAGGTAGCCTTGTTAAACCGAATTACCCATTATATTGTTAACAGAAAAGGTAAGCAAATGCGTCCTATGTTTGTGTTTTTGGTGGCTAAAATGGTTTCCAATGGCGAGGTTAGTGAACGCACGTATCGAGGCGCTTCTGTTATAGAGCTTATTCATACAGCCACTTTGGTTCATGATGATGTGGTGGATGAGAGCAACAGACGTCGTGGTTTTTTCTCTATCAATGCCCTTTGGAAAAACAAAATTGCGGTTTTGGTAGGTGATTATTTACTCTCAAAAGGCCTATTGCTATCCATAGACAACAACGATTTCGATTTGCTCAAAATTATTTCCATTGCAGTTAGGGAAATGAGCGAAGGTGAATTGCTTCAAATAGAAAAAGCCAGAAAATTGGATATTACAGAAGCCGTTTATTACGAAATTATACGTCAAAAAACAGCTACGTTAATCGCTGCCTGTTGCAGTCTGGGAGCTGCTTCGGTGAAACCAGGTTCGGAGCATGTGGAACGCATGCGAAAATTTGGTGAACTTATTGGGATGGCTTTCCAAATTAAAGACGATTTGTTTGATTATGGCGAAGAGAAAATAGGCAAACCTACTGGAATCGATATCAAAGAACAAAAAATGACCTTGCCATTGATTTATGTGCTCAACCAAGCAGATAAAAAGGACAAGCGTTGGCTTATAAATTCCATTAAAAACCACAATAGGGATAAAAAAAGGGTCTCCGAAGTTATTGGCTATGTTATAGCCAAAGGTGGTCTAGATTATGCTATCTCCAAAATGAAGGCATTTCAGGAAGAAGCCCTTCAAATACTTCAAGTCTATCCAGATTCTGCATTTAAAAATTCATTGGAGTTGATGGTTAATTATGTGATTGACAGAAAAAAATAAGACATTAACCGTTTCATTTTTAGTATTTTAAAATATTCTTTCAAAACTTAGGCAACCTTTTGCATGATTTTTTCGTCTTTATAAATAGAAGCAGTTCAAAACCCTTTTAGTGAAAGTTATACAACTCTACAAAAACGAAACAGTGCTTATTAAAAAAGCCATTAAAAACAATCGTGAGGCACAACACGTGTTGTTTGAGATGCATGCACCTAAAATGTTAAGTGTTTGTAGATATTATATAAAGGATCTACAGCATGCCGAAGAAGCCATGCTGAATGGGTTTTACAAGGTTTTTAAACATCTTAGGGATTATAAGGCAGAAGGTAGTTTTGAAGGCTGGATCAGACGTATCATGGTTCGGGAATCCATATCGTTTTTAAGGCAAAAAAAGCAAATTGTGTTCACTGAAGAAGTGATGGAGGAGGCTCATGGTTCTTCCCTTCAAATAGATGTATCAATGGATGTTGCAGATATCCAACGATTGATAGATGGGTTGCCCGAAGGCTATAGAATGGTTTTTGTCATGTATGCCGTAGAAGGTTACAAACATGCCGAAATAGCAAAACTTTTAAAGATTTCGGAAGGCACCTCCAAATCGCAACTCTTTAAAGCCCGAAAACTGCTTCAGGAACAAATAAACAAACAAAACAACACCCATTATGGCTCCAATTAAATTTGAAGACAGCATTAAGGAAAAGCTTGAAAAAAGAAGGTTAGAGCCATCCACTGAGGCTTGGAATAGACTTTCTGAAAAGCTGGAGACAAATACTGAAAGATCTTCCAAAAAAACGTATGTATGGATAGGAATTGCTGCCAGTCTGGTTGGGATTTTTTTAATGACCTACACGTTTTTTAAAACTTCTGAAGTATCCAATCAAAATCCTGTTTTGGTAGATACAGAAACCCAGGAAATTGAAGCCCTTCAGAAAAGCGGTAAAGAGAATCAAGAAAAACAAGTTTTCATGGAACAACCTCATATGGAAGTTGTAGGCACTTTAGAAAATGTGACAAAAACCAATGAAACCAAAAAAGAGTCCATAACATATTCAGTGAAAACCACCCAAGTTGCCCAAACAGAAAGTCCGAAAGCGTCACAAAAGTTTTTAAAGGATACACTTCATGAACCATTTTCAAGAGAAACAGAAATAGCTCAAACAGAGACACAGGAACATCCAATAAAAACAGAAACAGATGTTGATGCCTTGCTAAAGGAGGCTCAACAGAAGCTTAAACATACTACTACAGAAAAAGACTATGCCATAGATGCGAAAGCTTTACTTCAAGACGTTGAAGCAGATCTGGACGAATCGTTCAGAGCCAAAGTTTTCGAATCATTGATAACAGGTTACAAAAAGGTAAAAACTGCAGTTGCCCAACGTAACCAATAAATATATCATCCATTAAAAAAAACAAACAATCATGCAAACACTTACTAAATTATTAGCACTACTTGTGCTTGGTTTTTCCATACAGTTTATTCAGGCACAGGAAACGTCCAATCAAGATAAAATTGCTGCCTTGGAAGCACAGAAAGAACAGGTAGTAACCCAAGAAAAAGAATGGCTTAAAGCCGAGGTTGAAGCAGTTAATGTGCAACTGGACAATAATGAGATCACGCAGGAAGAAGCAGATGGTTTAAAAGCAGATTTTGCGTCCAAACATGCCTTAAATATAGAAAACAGATTGGCTATAATAGATAATAGAATTGCTCTCTTGGAAAGAAATGAACACGTGCCTTATGATACAGGAGCCAATTTGGAAGGGTTTATTATAACTGTAGGTAAGGATGAAGATTCCGATACTTACGATTTAAAGAGTATATATATTGGCCCTGAACAAAAAAAAGAACCTAAAAAGTACGACAGACGCACCACCAGTGATTTGGTTTTTGCCATAGGATTTAATAATGCCATTATAGAAGGACAATCCCTAAACGATTCGCCATACAAATTAGGAGGTTCCGGGTTTGTGGAATTGGGTTGGGCTTGGAAGACCAGATTGCTTAAAAACAGTAATGCCATACGTTTAAAATATGGAGTGTCGTTTCAATGGAATAAATTAGATATAAAAGACAATCTTTATTTTCAGGAAGTAGATGATGTGGTATCCTTGGAAGAATTCCCCTTAAACCTGGACAAATCTAAATTTAGGTCAACCAATTTGGTGTTTCCTGTGCATTTAGAGTTTGGACCTTCCAAGAAAATAGAACGGGAAAACTATTTTAGGTATTCCACGCACAAGAAATTTAAAATTGGGCTTGGTGGTTATGGAGGATTTGTTATCCAATCGCTTCAAAAACTAAAATACGATGATGAACAAGGCAATTTTCAAAAAGATAAAATTAAAGATTTTAACACCAATAACTTTGTATATGGTTTAAGCTCTTATATTTCTTGGGGACATGTTGGTATTTATGCCAAGTATGATCTATCAACTATTTTTAAAGATCAGGCCATAGACCAAAACAATATTTCATTGGGCTTACGTTTCGACATGGATTAGTTTACGTGGTTCATTTAAGTTAGGCCTTTCTGGTTTTAAAAAAACAGTAAGGCCTTTTTAATTTAATTTAAAAACATTTCGTTTTATTACTTTTACTATTCAATGTATATTGTAATTTTACAACCTCAAATGTTTTTAAATTGATATCAAAATCCACCATAGATCAAGTGTTTGAAACTGCTCGTGTAGAGGAGGTTATAGGCGATTTTGTACAGCTTAAAAAATCTGGAAGCAGTTTCAAAGGCCTTAGTCCGTTTAGCGATGAGCGATCCCCAAGCTTCATGGTCTCTCCAGTGAAGCAAATATGGAAGGATTTTTCAAGTGGCAAAGGTGGTAACGTGGTGGCTTTTTTAATGGAACACGAGCATTTTACCTATCCAGAAGCCATTAAGTATTTAGCTAATAAATACAATATTGAAGTAGAGGAAACCGAACAAACCAATGAGCAAAAAGAACAGGCAAACGAGCGTGAAAGTTTGTATTTGGTCAGTGAGTTTGCAAGTAGCTATTTTCAAAACATACTCCACAAAACCAATCAAGGTAAAGCCATTGGACTGAGTTACTTTAAGGAACGAGGATTTACCGAAGAAACCATAAAAAAATTCCATTTGGGTTATTCTTTAGACGACTGGCAAGCCTTTACAGACGAAGCCCTGAAAAAAGGTTACAAATTGGAATATCTTGAAAAAACAGGTCTTACCATAGTAAGGGAAGACAAGCGTTTTGATAGGTTTAAAGGTCGTGTCATGTTTCCAATTAGGAGTATGAGCGGACGTGTACTTGGGTTTGGAGGCCGTATTTTAACCAATGATAAAAAAGCGGCCAAATATTTAAATTCCCCAGAAAGCGACATTTACCATAAAAGCAAAGTGCTTTATGGAATTTTTCACGCCAAACAAAGCATTGCCAAAGAAGATAATTGTTATTTGGTAGAAGGTTATACCGATGTCATTCAATTTCATCAAAGAGGGATTAAAAACGTTGTATCGTCTTCTGGAACAGCCTTAACGCCAGACCAGATTAGGCTTATTAACCGACTAACAAAAAACATTACGGTACTTTTTGATGGCGATGCAGCAGGAATAAGGGCATCCTTGAGAGGAATTGATTTGATTTTGGAACAAGGGATGAACGTAAAAATATGCACCTTTCCAGAAGGTGAAGATCCAGATAGTTTCGCCAAACAAAACACCCTTGAAGAGCTCACTTTATATCTGGAAGAACACGCGCAGGATTTTATTCAGTATAAAGCATCCATGTTATTTGAAGCTTCTAAAAACGATCCTATAAAGAAAGCAGAAACCGTTCGGGATATCGTAAATAGTATTTCCAAAATTCCAGATAGGATTAAGCGTGAGATTTATATCCAGGAATGCTCCAAGATCATGCAAATTAGCGAAGATGTGCTTTATAGTACCTTGGCACAATCTTCAAAAAAAGATTTACAAGAAGCCAACAAACAATTTAAAGAGGAGCAAAAAGCCTTTGATGTTATAAAAAATCAGCAACCAAAGCCTAAGGTAGATGTGCAATATGAATTGGAACGTAAAATTATCCAAATCTTATTGCTTTATGGAAACAGAACCGAAGATTTTGAGGATTTGATTTTAAAGGAAAACGATAAAAATGAATTGGTTTTAGAGCCTGTGGTGCATCGAGCAAAAGTATTTGAAAAAATATTTTTGGACCTTCAGGAAGACGAGATGGAATTTACCAATTTAAAATTTAAAGGACTATATTATAAAATTATAGACACCTTAAATCAAAATCCCGATTTTGCTTTGGAAAATTTTGTTAACGATGTAGATGCCGATGTGGCCACAGAAATGACTACCATTTTAATGGAGGATGAACGTTATACCTTGTCCAATTGGCATACAAAAAATATTTTTCCAAAAGAAAAAACAGATACCATAGCACAATTGGTAAATGAAACCATCTTGAATTTAAGATGTTTTTTAATCAGTAAAAAAATAGACGAATTAAGCCAGGAGACCAAAGGGAATATAGAAATACAGTATAAAGAGATTTTGGAAGAGGTTGTTGGTTATAAAAAACTGGACAATTTACTATCCAGAAAATTAAATAAGGCACTTTAAAATTCCATCAACTTGGCTCTATTGATCAAATCTACAATATTATCAACGTGTAGTTTTTTCATCAACCTGGACTTATAGGTGCTCACAGTTTTTTCGTTTATTTCCAATTCTTGGGCAATTTCTTTGTTTTTCTTGCCTACGGAAATCAATTTCAACACTTCTATTTCTCTGGTTGACAGTTTTTTATAAGTTGATTTGGTCGATTTGTGAATGCCTTTTGCAAATGCTAATTGACTGGCAAGGTTGTTACTTAAATACGTTTCCCCAGCAGCTACTTTTTCTATGGCTTCCTTAATGGTGATTATATTGGCTGTTTTGGATAAATATCCAGAAGCACCAGCTTTTATGGTGTTTACAGCATAGATTTCTTCAGGTTGCGAAGAAAACATTAGCACTTTGATATTTGGGTGTTCTTTTGATAAACGCCTTAAAGCAGTGATGCCATTAAGCTTTGGTAAATCTATTTCAGATAAAATTACATCTGCTTTCTCCTGTTTTAGAAAATCGAATATAGCTTCGCCATTGCTAATTCCTCCAACAACTTTAATGTCTTTGGAAGCAACAAACAAAAGTTCGATACCTTTTCTAATAATTGGATGACTATCAACAACCAACAGTTTTATCATCTTAAAAAGTTTTAAATATTAAGACTGTTGAGGCAAAAAAGTGAATCATGTTTAGTAAAGATAGTAAAATTCTTTCAAATATTAATAATTATTGCTTTAAATTATTAGGAATCATGCAGATAGGAATGGGGTTCATTTTGTGCTTGTTGGCTGTGTTCAAGCGTTTATAAATTTTAAAAACCTCTTTTTGCCTATCCTCAAAATCGCCTTCTGTTTTATGTTCTTCAACCATTTTCATGGCCCATTCCAGTTCTGGGTACGAAGCACCTATTTGGTCTTCGTCGCTTCTGGCATCACCAAATAAGCCATCGCTTGGTGCTGCTTTCAAAATGGATTCAGGCACGTTTAAAATTTCAGCTAATTCATATACTTCAGATTTCAATAAATCGGCAATGGGACTCAAATCAACACCTCCATCTCCATATTTGGTATAAAAACCCACTCCAAAATCTTCAATTTTATTGCCAGTTCCTGCAACCAACAATTTTTTCAATCCGGCGTAATAATACAAGGTGGTCATTCTTAAACGAGCTCTGGTATTTGCCAAAGCCATATCCACAATGGCTTGCTCACCATCCAAAGATACTTCGGTTTTAAACTCTTCAAAAACGGGTGTTAAATCGGTTCTTAAATCGCTAACATTATTATAATTGGCTTTAAGTTGTGCAAGGTGTTCCTGAGCTCTTGTTACATGGCTTGTAGCTTGATGAATGGGCATTTCTAGGCAAAGGACTTCCAAACCTGTTTTTGCACAAAGGGTTGAAGTGACTGCAGAATCAATACCTCCGGAAATACCTACAACAAAACCGTTTACTTTGGCGTTTAAGGCATAATCTTTAAGCCATTTTACTATGTGATGAACCACTTTTTCTGTTTGCATTTTAAACGTATTTTAAACAAAGTACCTTACCTTTGCCCAACAAAAGTAAAAGAAACACCTAATTAATAAAAATTAACAACCTATTAGTTTTTTATGAAGAATTTTAGTTTACTGATATTTCTGTTTGTAATTGTATTTTCTTGTAAGAACGACAACAAGATTGAAAAGGAGATTGCCAAGATAGACGTTGATTTTATTGTGGAGAGGTTTGATAAGGCTTTTGGAGAAACAACACCAGAAAATCTGGCAGAGACCAAAATAGCCTATCCATTTATGTTTTCGGAAAAATATCCGGACTCTTTTTGGATCGCGAAAGTAAACGACACCTTGCAACAGCAATTAACACAAGAAACAGCTCGTGTTTTTCCAGAGTTGAAACAAGAAAAAGAAGAAATCATACAGCTTTTTCAGCATCTTAAATACTATTTTCCAGAATTTAAGACACCTCGAGTGGTCACTACCACCTCCAATGTGGATTATAGAAATAAAGTGATCGTGACAGATACCATTGTTTTAATTTCCTTGGACACCTATTTAGGGAAGGACCATGAATTTTATCAAGGCATTCAAAAGTACTTGAGGGAAAACTTCTCCAAAGACCAAATGGTGGTGGATTTGGCAGCTGCTTATGCAGAGAGGTACATCTATCAAAAACCACCAAAATCATTATTGGACGAAATGATTTATTACGGGAAACAACTTTATTTTAAAGATGTGGTCATTCCTTTTAAAACAGATGCCGAAAAAATAGGTTATACGCAAGACCAATTGGATTGGGCAGCAGCAAACGAAACAGAGATTTGGCGCTATTTTGTTGAGAAAGAGCTTTTGTTCAGTACAGATTCCAAACTTCCCAACAGGTTTATAAATCCAGCTCCGTTTTCTAAGTTTTATTTGGAGGAAATAGATACTGAATCCCCTGGACAGATAGGAAGATATATGGGTTGGCAGATAGTTAGGGCTTATATGGCCCATAACGAGGTGTCCTTGAAGGATATGCTGCAAAAAGAACCCACAGAGATTTTTAATAATTCAAATTTTAAACCTAAAAAATAAATGGCAAATACAACTTCTACCATAGAGCTTAAAGTAGAATTAGACGACAATAGGATTCCAGAGAAATTGCTTTGGACAGCCGAAGATGGAGGCATAAACAACGAAGAGGCCAAAGCCATGTTGCTTTCTGTTTGGGACAGTAAAGCACAAGAAACCTTACGGATTGATCTTTGGACCAAAGATATGCCTGTGGATGAAATGAAATTGTTTTTTCATCAAACCCTTGTGGCCATGAGCGATACTTTTCATAGAGCTACCCAAGATGAAAAAATGACAGCTACCATGAAAGACTTTTGCGATTATTTTGCCGAAAAACTAGAGCTTAAAAAATAAGAGGATTGTAAAAAAACAATCCTCCAATGGTTTTTAAACTTTCATTTAATCGGTATTTGGAGCTAGATATTTATAAAGCAATCCTGCTAAAATAGCTCCAACTATTGGGGCTATCCAAAACAACCATAATTGTCCCATGGCCCAATCTCCAATAAATAAAGCCTGACTGGTGCTTCTAGCTGGATTTACAGATGTGTTGGTAACCGGAATGCTAATTAAGTGGATTAAAGTGAGTGCCAAACCTATGGCGATACCTCCAATTCCAGGAGAAGCATTTCTGTGGGTGGCACCAAGAATCACAATTAGAAACATAAAGGTCATAACAATTTCCGTTACCAAAGCAGAAGTCATGTCGTAACCCATTGGTGAATGTTCTCCATAACCATTGGCTGCAAATCCATCAGCCAGGCTAAAGCCATCGTTTCCACTGGCAATAACATATAGGATGCCAGCACCTGCAATACCACCAAGTACTTGGGCAATAATGTAACCAGGTAGTTCTTTACCATTAAAACGGCCTCCCATCCATAACCCAATAGAAACAGCAGGATTAAAATGGGCGCCTGAGATATGGCCTACAGCATAAGCTCCTGTTAATACAGTTAAACCAAATGCAGCTGCCACACCTGCAAACCCAATACCTAGTTCTGGAATTCCTGCAGCAAGCACAGCACTTCCGCAACCTCCCAGTACCAACCAGAAGGTTCCAATAAATTCAGCTAAAAGTTTTTTCATATTTTCAATGATTAGTTAGTAATTAAATGATATGTAGTTAATTAGATTGAAGGTAAAAAAAAATTTAAAGTTTTTAATAAAAATAATGGTAGTATGGAATGGAATTTTTTTTAAGATTAAAAACTATTCTAAAGCAAATTGTTTTAATGGGTTTTTAGGGTTCCATTATAAACACGGATTCTTAAAATAAAATCGCTTGAACTGTTGTTGGTTTCAGTGTTGTTTTTGGTTTCATTAAAGATTAAGTAGAGTTCAAACTTCCAATCGTTCTTCAATTTATAACCCAATCTAGGCGAAATTCTTACCAAATCGTTAAAACGATCGGATTTTTTTAAATTTAAAAATATCTAAAAACTCATGGGAATGTATAAGCCATTAGTGAATTTAACCACATGTTTTTTCCAATTCAGTTCGGTAGAAATCCGGTATCTTAATCGGTAACCAGCTGTCCAACCAGAGTTGTTAAATGTATTTTGAAACCGTTCTTCCAAACGTACATAGTTAATAAGATCAATGCCTTTAAGGGTGGGAATGCTAAATTTAAACCCTTGAGAGAGTCTGAATTCTAAGTTATCGTCTGCATCATAATTTTGGGTGTAGATAATTCCAGCACCCAACATAAACGACTCTATAAAGGGTTTTTCCAGATTTACAATACCCAAACTTTTTTTGTGAAGGAGATTGATGTGAGAAAGTACCAAAAATCTATTGAACACATTGGGAGATATTTTTCTAAAACCTATTTGTGTGTTTAAAACCTTTAAACTGTCTATGTTGTTTTTAAAATTGTAATCCAACCATAGCTGTTGGTTTACTTTTACGTCTTGATCTTTACTAAAATCTTGGGCCTTAACATGAAAGCTTAACAAAACAATCCAAAACAAATAAAGAAATTGATGTTTCATTACACTTTCAAATCTCAAGAAATAACCTTTAAATTTACTGTTATTTAACCAAATGGGTTACATCGCTTCTCATTCCTTTTGAAAAGGGTAAATGGTTTTCCAATCGTTTTTCATGTCTATAATGGTCCAACCTTTTTCTAAGGCCTCATCCAAACCTTTGTTGAATTGCCCTATATGTGATTCCCTGTCGTAGGCCCATTCCCTGTCTGCATCTGTATGATGTAAATATAGCTGAAAGGATTTGTATGGGTTTGAATCTGTCCATTGCATCATTTGTAAGTCGCCATCGGAATTTCCAGAAGCAAAAACAGGCTTTCTTCCTATAAATTTATTTATACCAACGGGTTTTCCTGCTTTATCGTCTATAAAATCAATTTTTGATAAACGTCTTATAACTGGGGCTCCATTGTTATAATCATATTCGGTAGCGATACTGCTTCCAACTACTTGATCTTTGGGAATGCCGTAAGCTTCTTCAACCCAAGGCCTCATAAATTCTATGCCTCCACCAGAAACTATAAAGGTTTTAAAATCGTTGGTTCTTAAATAGTCTAAAAGTTCTAACATAGGTTGATAGATTAATTGGTTATAGGGTTTGTTGAATCTTGGGTGCTGGGCAGTTTCCAACCAATTTTTCACCAACAGTTCAAATTCATCTGTGGTAATACCAGCATGTGTTGCCATGATCAACTCCATAATCCCCTTTTCACCTGAAGCAATCAATGTTTTCATGTCATTTTCCAATACCGCTTTAAAAGGCTGTTTGTTCTGCCATTCTGGATGGTCTTTTGCAAGTTCTTTTACCCGATCCATAGCAAAGAACAACTGGAAATAAGCTGGTTGTTCGGACCATAAATTGCCATCATTGTCAAAGGTTGCTATTCTGTCTATTTCTGGAATAAAATTGGCACTTTCTTTATTGGTCACATCATTGATATAATCTATAATGGCTGCTTTGGTTTTGCCTTCGTTCCATGAAGGTAGAGGATCTATTTTAAAGCTGGTAGTATCCTTGACCACAACTTCCACTTGCTTGTTTTCAGATTTTTTCAAACAACCTGTTAAAAGCAAAAAACTGATGCTTAGAATGGCAATATTTTTCATGGTTTTTTTTATTTAAATTAAGTTAAAATTTTTGTGCAACACCTATACCCAAAGAGAATGAATTGTAGGCACTGAATTTTATGTCGTTTGCAATGTTGCTCACAAGTTCCCAGTTTTCGTGAAATGGATAACCGTATTCTATTCCTAGACGCAATAAGGCAAAATTTTCTTCTTTTGAAAATTCCCCACCAAGTCCCAATAAAGCAGAAAAGTTGTTGCAAAATTTATAAAAGCTAACATTGGCTGGAGCTATAGGGGAACTTCGTTCTACCATGTTGTTATCTTCAGAAAATGTTTCCACTGTAAAATCCTCAATAACAATGTCTGTATGGAGTCCGATAGCCCATTTGTTATTTATTTCATAATTGTAATTAGTTCAAAAGATGGAACATATTTCCATGTTTTTTCTCCGTTTTCATTTAGCGCTTCTTGAATTTGCGTGTGTGCCAATAAGAACTGAATGGAATGGTGTTTTTCTTCTGAATTTGTATTTTCTTGTGCTTTAGAAATATTGGGAATATATATAAAGACAAATAAAAGAAAATTGAAAACAGTTTTTTTCATTGGTTGGTTTTGTCTTTTAATGGGTTAGGATTAAAATTAAACTTTTTAATGAAGCTGTCAAAAGAAAATTTTAAGCTTTATCAAAATTGATATACTAAAACACTAAAGACATTTTAGAAATATCTTTAGTGTTAGTTCGTGACGTGCTTTTCTTTTTTTTATTGAATCTAAAAACGCCATGTCTCTTTAACATCAATCATGATTTTTTTTTTAATATATCTATCAACGATCATCCTCATGGTTAATATTGCTGTAGTTTGATGATTTTATTTGTATTTCAGAATAAAAGTTGCTTGAGCCTGAATCAACCAATCGGCATCTGTGGGATGAGCTATAAATTTATACACACCTGCTTTTACATTTATGGGTAGGTATCTATTGTGAGTGATCAGTTTTCCGGCACCAACTCCCAAAGGAATGGTCCATTGATTGTTGTTTGTGGCATTCCAATCAGCCGTAATGTTTGGATTGGAATACAGGTACCAACCATTCTTTAAATTTTTGGATAGTAGAATCTGTGTGTATAGGTAATTGACATTCTGAGCATTGCTAGGGCCAGCAACGGAAAAGTAATTTTGTAATATTAGGCCATAGGTTAGGCCATTGCTTTGTTTTAAAGCTGCCAGAGAAGGTCCGATGGAAAATTTTTCAAAGCCCAATCCTTTTATGCCTGTAGGCAACATAAGGGCAGGACCAGCTCCCCAAGAAAAACTGCCTTCTTTTGCAGGTGTAATGGTTCCAGTGAACATGACATTTCCAACCCCATTGCTATAGCTTGATGTTGAGGGAACATTCATAAATGGAACAAAGGCACGTGTAATCAACAACCAGTTCTCTGTAAGTCTTACAGGAATTACAGCTTGTAAGTTAAGGATGTTGGAATTCTTGTTGTTAATGGATAGATTATAATCCAAAGGAATGCTTGCCATGTTGGCAATGGGGTTTTGAATTTTATCCTGTAAACTTTTGCCGTCTTCAGGATCTGCACTTGTTCTGTTTTCTTGTGCCATTAAAGGAATTGCAACCAGCATGGCAAACGCACATAGAAATTGTCTTTTCATGAGTTGATAGGTTTAAATGAAACAAATAATTTGCTATCAATCAGACTAAAAGTGTGTTTTAGGGAGAACGGTTGTCAAGAATAAAGATACTTAAAAAAGTTTTTTAAATAAATTAAATAAGAAATATTAATTATTCAATGCCACCTGGCTTAAAAAGATGTATTATTTTTTAAAATTATTCTAGTATTGGCTATTAAGTATAAAGTAAATTTAACTCCATAGGTAGAATTTGGGCTGTGTAATTAACCATAACAAATTATTTTGCAAAAATATTTTTATGGTTTTCCTAATATACAGGTTAATTTTATGATGCTTATTTCCATCTTTTTTTGCATTTAATCGATAAGATTTATATTACAAAGTCTTACAAATTAACATTGCCAATTTTTACTACCTCACTTCATACAGTTGCATATTGAATTAGGCTTCTTAAAGTTGCCTAAAGACTGTTTACATAGTGGTGTTTTTTTTAGTATAATACACTAGCAAAAAATTAGTTTTTGGAGAAGCAAACGGTGTTGCAATGTTGTTTTTATTTAACAGTCAACATGCACTGTCTTTGCTTTCAGGTTAATTGTTTTTGATTTCA
The DNA here is from genome assembly GCF_963971605.1 of uncultured Xanthomarina sp. NCBI lineage: Bacteria > Pseudomonadati > Bacteroidota > Flavobacteriia > Flavobacteriales > Flavobacteriaceae > Xanthomarina > uncultured Xanthomarina sp. The sequence continues at coordinate 3,687 of NZ_CAXATZ010000023.1, read as the reverse complement.
ATTTTATGGACCTATATTAGGTTTAGAAAATGTTACGTTTATATAAAAGCGTATGTCATTTTATTTATGTATCAAACTTATTGATTAAATTGTATAAAATGAACACTGTTAATTGTATACCTTAAAGAATTAACAAAAATGGTAAAAGGAAACTAGCTTCTTTAGATTTAGGAAATATGACCCTAAAAAAGTTGGAAATTAAATGTTAAAAGAGCATTTTAATACTACCAATGGATTTAAAAATGTCTAAACAGTAAAATAAGGATTCATATACATTTGATATGGAAAAGTGGGTATATGATGCGCTTATTTTTTAATGGGGTCAACAGGGAATCTTTTCATAAGTTTTTTAATGTTTTTGGGAATGGATTTCTCTCTTTTTTCTGATTTTTCTTGAACTTCAGTGGTCATGTCTCCTTGTCATATTAATTTTTTTTGTGCGGTATCATACAGGTCAATAACAATAGTGCCTTCTCTGTATTCATTTTCACTAAGAGATGTAGAGGCACTACCAACACCTCCATAAATACCTCTTCCAAACCCCCATCGTCCAGCATAACCCAATCCACCATTAAAGTTGGTATATGCTGTAATGTTAGATTTATTTTTTATAACTAAATATAGTGTTACTGTGGCATCGCCATTTGCATCTACCAGTTTAATGCCTCTAGAGTTAAATTCGTTGGTTAAAGCATCTGTGATTCTTTTTTTGTCGAAATCGTTTAAAATTTTGTCACTTTCTTTTTCCCAGCCTCCAAAGCTAACTGTTTTATATTTTTTGAAATCTGTACTTTTATCATAGTCACTGTTTACTTGTGCAATACTGTTACTTGTAAAAATGAATATTGTGACTAGGATACCGAATGTATTGAATAGATTTTTCATAAAATGTTACTGTGTAATGATATATAGATGATTAGTATTGAAAAATAAAGGAAAAAAAAATCTTAAAATATCGTTTTATAATAAATGGAGTAATTAAATTTTTACCACTCATTAATTCTATTGGAATCCAGTTTAATAAAAATAAACAATAAAATAGTAAAGCCCCAAAGTCCTGAGCCACCATAGCTAAAGAAAGGTAACGGAATTCCAATGGTTGGTATCAATCCCATAACCATGCCTATATTAATCATGAAATGGAAAAAAAGTATGGATGCCACACTGTAGCCATAGACACGACTAAATTGTGACTTTTGTAGTTCGGAAAGGTGCAAAATACGGAGTAATAACAGGACAAAAAGCACTACTACAAAAGTGGTGCCAGCAAAACCCCATTCTTCGCCAACTGTACTGAAAATGTAATCAGTATGCTGTTCTGGAACAAATTTCCCTGTAGTTCTAGTGCCTTCCAAAAATCCTTTGCCAGTTAAACCTCCAGAGCTTATGGCTTTTTCAGATTCGTAGAGATTGTATAAAATATCCCTTCTCATTTGGGCAATTTTATCAGGATCTTTTTCCAGTCTTAACCACAAACTTATTCGGTCTTGTTGATGAGGTTGCAGAATGTTTTGATAGAAAAATTTAATCCCAAAACTTAAAACCAAACAGGTTGCAATAGCAAATAGGGTTTGTAGTATTCGAGGTTTTTTTCTTCTTGTAAAGTGATAAGCCAAAATTAAAATGGTAAAGACAATTCCAGTGATCGTGGCTCCAAACTTTAATGAACTTACAGAAATAAATATAAGCAACAGACTTAGTGTCAAGTAAATTTTTGGCAGTCCTTCCCTGTAAAAAACAAAAAAGAAAGACGCGTACACAACGGTACTTCCTGCATCATTTTGAAGTAAAATTAAGATAGCTGGAATAGCTATAATTATAAAGGCTTTAATTTGGTCTTTAAAATTTTTTATATCTGTTTGTAAATCGCTTAAAAACTTTGCAACAGCAAGAGCTGTTGCAGCTTTGGCAAATTCACTGGGTTGAATGGTCATACCACCAATGGCATACCAAGAGGTAGCACCATTTACATTTTTTCCGGCAATAAACAAACCAACCAATGACAACATGGAGACAATGTAAATAATACTGGAGAAACGTTCATAAAATTTTGATTCTATGGAAAGAATAAGAATAATCAATAAAACCGTTAAGGCTATAAACATCAGCTGCTTGCCATAAGGTTGGGAAAAATCAAAATAATCAATGGTTTCCCCAACATGAGAAGCAGATAAGATGTTTAGCCAACCAAAACCAACAAGCAGTAAAAATATGATGATGGTGATCCAATCGAACCTAAAATATCTATTTGTCTCTCTATACATTAGTTGTTAATTGTAAACGGTTTTCCAGAATACGGCTTGGCATATTCTTCCTCCAAGCTTTTATCTAAAACCATTTGTTCCATTTGTTTCAATGTTACTTCGCCCTTTAAATATTTTTCTATCATCAAACTAGCTATTCTACCAGCCCAACGTGCGCCATAATAACCATTTTCAACAAAAACGGCTAAAGCTATTTTAGGGTCGTCTTTTGGGGCAAAGGCTATAAAAATGGAATGGTCTGTTAATTGGGTTCTTTTGCCATCTATAATAGTGAAATTTTCTGCTGTTCCGGTTTTTCCACAAACATCTATCCCTGGGACTTTTAAAAACCAAGCTGTTCCGTTGTTGTACACATCAAAAAGTCCTTGAATTACGGGATCAAAATGTTTTGGATCTATTGTGGTTTGGTTTTTTGTGGTGTATTTTTTGTCTATAGGTTTTCCTTCTATATGTTTAATAATATGTGGTGTGTAGTAATACCCTTTATTAGCAATGGCAGCTGTGGCATTGGCCAGTTGTATTGGTGTTACTAAAACCTCTCCTTGACCAATGGAGTTGGAGATAATGGTGGTGGCTCCCCAATTAAAATCTGGATACCATTTATCGTAATAGGCACCATCAGGAATATTCCCCTTTTTTCCTATGGCCAAATCGTAACCCAAAAAATTTCCAAATCCAAAACTTTTCATATGGTCACTCCATATATCCATAGCTTTTCCAGCATCTGGATATAAATCAATATTTTTTCTAAAGGCGTTGGCAAAATAGGAATTACAAGATTTAGCAATCCCTAAAACCAAATCCCTTTTTCCACCACCACAATGGCAACCCATGGTACCTCTTCTTCCATAGTGATAAACACCAGAACAATAAAGCGTGGTTTGAGGTGTGATGGCATGTTCCTGTAAAGCTACCAAAGACACAAACACTTTAAATGGCGAACCAGGTTCGTGCATACGCAAGAGTCCTCTGTCAATTAAAGGTCTATTAATGGTGTCGTTGTAAAGCTTAGTGAAATTTCTGGAACGTTGTCTTCCAACTAATAAATTAGGGTCGTAGGTTGGCGCAGATACCAGTGCCAATATTTCTCCAGAACTTGGTTCAATAGCTACAATGCCACCATGTTTTTTTTGCATTAAACGCTCGCCATATTCTTGCAAATCGGCATCAATGGAAATGGTAATGTCCTTCCCTTGTTGAGGTACTGTATCGTATATGCCATCTTTATAGGGACCAATGTCTCTGTTAAATCTATCTTTTTGAATAAACTTTATTCCTTTAACACCTCTAAGCTCTTCCTCGTAAGAAAGTTCCACGCCTTGTTTTCCAATCAAGTCTCCCATGTTGTAGTATGGATCGTTGTCTATTTGGTACTGTGTCGCTTCGGCAATATAACCCAACACATTGGCTCCAATGGTTGTTT
>NZ_CAXATZ010000022.1:0-44340 GCF_963971605.1 uncultured Xanthomarina sp. | reverse complement strand
CATAAACATCAGATAGATTCACAATAATGGCCTTATAACCTAAATGTTTTAATGGCGCATAACTTAAATCAAAATGTACACCTTCAACAAGCATATCGGTTGTAACCACAACCTGTTCTTTTTTAAAATCCATAACAGCAGCATCATCACCAACACCTTTTATGGTAGACTTTTGCTTTATGGTAAAATTTTTAGTTAAATGGTCTATCAAGCCAAATTCCCCCAAGGAACCCAAATCTGTTCTGTTTTGGTTTTTATCTTCTATCATATTGCAAAAATAAGAACCTTCTTGCTGATATGCAGAAAAAAATTATATTTAAATCAAACAAGCAACATAGATTCATGCAAATACATTAGAAAACTCAAGAGAAAACAAGACTTCACCAACCACCTAATGTACAGTGACACGCTTTTTTAAAGTTTGTTATTTATTAAGTTTATGCTTCTGTAAAATCCATAACAAAAACCTATCTAAGTATTTGCTAATATAATGTTATGTTCCATGGTAAAATAGGACATATATTGTATCTTTGCGTTTCTATTTAGAAACTTTCTTAATAAAGAACCTGGTACTTTAAGCCAGTCTTTATGAATGAAAGCAACTGGCAACAATAGAAAAATTAATATTTACACGTGAATTAATCTATTTTATTTATGATTAAAGTATCGGAAACAGCAAAAAAGAAAGTAGTGGAATTAATGTCTGAAGACGGCTTTAATTCAGCTACGGATTTCGTGCGGGTTGGTGTTAAAAGTGGTGGTTGTTCTGGTTTGTCCTACGATTTAAAATTTGATAAGGAGCAACTGGAAGGAGATAAAGTATTTGAAGACAATGGTGTGAAAATTATTGTTGACAAAAAAAGCTTTTTGTACCTCATAGGAACCACTTTAGAATATTCCGGAGGCTTAAATGGCGCTGGCTTTGTTTTTAACAATCCAAACGCAAATAGAACTTGTGGCTGTGGTGAATCTTTTTCACTATAACAGCTTACCCAAACCTGCCTATTGGCAGATAAGTCTTCCTTTTGTGAAGACTTTATAAAAATAATTAGAATCTATGACTAAATATACAGAAGACGATTTAAGAGAAGAACTAAAAACCAAGGAATACGAATACGGTTTTTATACTGATATTGAATCTGACACCTTTCCTGTTGGTTTAAATGAAGAAATAGTAAAAGCTATTTCCTTGAAAAAGGAAGAACCACAATGGATGACAGATTGGAGGCTGGAATCTTTTCGTGCCTGGAAAGAAATGATTGAGCCGGAATGGGCAAATGTTACTTACGAAAAACCGGATTTTCAAGCCATATCCTATTATTCTGCGCCAAATAGCAAACCTAAATACGACAGTTTAGACGAAGTGGATCCAGAATTATTGGACACTTTCAAAAAATTAGGAATCTCGTTAGACGAACAAAAAAAGCTGGCTGGAGTCGCCATGGATGTGGTTGTTGATTCCGTATCTGTAGCAACAACTTTCAAAAAAACACTAAACGAAAAAGGAATTATTTTCTGCTCCATTAGTGAAGCCATAAGAGAACATCCAGAATTGGTTAAAAAATACATCGGAACGGTTGTGCCACAAAAAGACAACTTTTATGCTGCATTAAATTCAGCCGTGTTTAGTGATGGTAGTTTTTGCTACATTCCCAAAGGTGTTCGTTGCCCTATGGAGTTATCCACCTATTTTAGAATCAATCAAGCTGGAACCGGACAATTTGAACGTACACTTTTAATTGCAGACGAAGACAGTTACGTTAGTTACCTGGAAGGTTGTACTGCTCCAAGTAGGGACGAGAACCAATTGCATGCAGCTGTTGTGGAACTTATTGCACTTGATGGAGCCGAAATAAAATATTCAACCGTTCAAAATTGGTATCCTGGAAACGACCAAGGTAAAGGAGGTGTATATAACTTTGTAACCAAAAGAGGGATTTGTGAGAAAAACGCAAAAATTTCCTGGACACAAGTTGAAACCGGTTCTGCCATTACCTGGAAATATCCTAGTTGCATATTAAAAGGGGATAATTCGGTTGGTGAATTTTATTCCATTGCCGTAACCAATAATTTCCAACAGGCAGACACTGGTACCAAAATGATTCATTTGGGGAAAAATACCAAATCAACCATCATCTCTAAAGGTATTTCGGCAGGAAAATCACAAAACTCTTACAGAGGCTTGGTAAAAATAAATGCCAATGCAGACAATGCGCGTAACTTTTCACAATGCGACAGCTTGTTAATGGGCAACGAGTGTGGTGCACACACGTTTCCCTACATTGAAGCAAAAAACAAATCGGCACAAATTGAACACGAGGCAACAACCAGTAAAATAGGTGAAGACCAAATTTTTTATTGCAACCAACGTGGTATCGATACAGAAAAAGCCATTGCACTAATTGTAAACGGTTTTAGTAAAGATGTTTTAAACAAACTCCCAATGGAATTTGCTATTGAGGCCCAAAAATTATTGGAAATTTCTTTAGAAGGATCTGTTGGTTAAACTTATTGGAATGAAGTATCATGCTGAGCGTACCCATCCACCAAAACAATAACGATGGAAACGTTGAAGCATCTAAATTTTAATTAATAATAATCATGAAAAAAACAGTCATCTTATTCTTAATAATCACAACGCTTTACAGTTGTAAAAACGATTCCAAAACAGGCACAACCAATACTGAAAACACTGCTACAGAACAGCAAACCGAACGCTTAACCTTGTTAACTGGTGATTTTGTGTATTATGCCGATGCAGCTGTTTTACAAACACCTCAAGAAGTATATGGTGTTGTTATAAACCAAAAAATGCATGAATTGCACGACATGGTTAAAGGCTATAAAACAGAGGATACAGACATGGTTCCTGTAGAAATTAGAGGGAACGTGATACCAAAACCAGATGGAGAAGAAGGTTGGCCTTTTCGTATAGAGATTAAGGAAATCATTAATGTGAGCAAGCCAAACCCAAACAAAAAAGATATTGTAATAGGAACCGATAAATAATAAGAACAGGAATTAGTGTTTAAAACACTGATTTTTTTTGAATAAATAAATTATGTTAAAAATAAAAAACCTACACGCAAGTGTTGAAGATAAAGCCATTTTAAAAGGCATTAATTTAGAAGTAAATCCTGGAGAAGTACATGCCATTATGGGACCAAATGGATCTGGTAAAAGTACTCTGGCTTCAGTTATTGCTGGGAAAGAAGAATATGAAGTTACAGATGGAGACATACTTTTTGAAGACAAAAACATTGAGGAATTGGCAGCAGAAGAGCGCGCTCATAAAGGCATCTTTCTATCGTTTCAATATCCAGTGGAAATCCCAGGAGTTTCCGTAACCAACTTCATGAAGACAGCAATTAACGAAACCCGTAAGGCAAAAGGACTGGAAGAAATGCCTGCCAATGAAATGCTGAAATTAATTCGCGAAAAATCTGAATTGTTGGAAATAGACAGAAAGTTTTTGTCTCGTTCCTTAAACGAAGGGTTCTCAGGAGGTGAAAAAAAACGTAACGAAATTTTTCAAATGGCCATGTTAGAACCAAAACTTGCTATTCTTGATGAAACAGATTCTGGTCTAGATATTGACGCTTTGCGTATTGTTGCAAATGGTGTAAATAAATTGAAAAGCAAAGACAATGCTGTCATTGTTATTACACATTACCAAAGATTATTGGATTACATCGTTCCAGATTTTGTTCATGTTTTGCACAATGGAAGGATTGTAAAATCTGGTACAAAGGAATTGGCGCATGAGCTAGAAGAAAAAGGTTACGACTGGATTAAACAGGAGTTGGTTTAAAAAGTTTCAAGTTTAATGTTTCAGGTTTATGACAACCATATCGCGATTTGAAGATTTAGAAACATGGCAGGAAGCCAGAAGACTATTTAATATAATCAAAGACATTACAATTGAAACAGATTTAAAAAATGATTTTAGACTGAAAGATCAAATTAAAGGGTCTTCAGGTTCTATAATGGACAATATTGCTGAAGGTTTTGAAAGAGACGGAAATCTTGAATTTAGACAATTTCTTTCTATCGCAAAAGGTTCTGCAGGAGAAGCAAGATCTCAATTATATAGAGTTTATGATTCTGAATATATTTCAGAAGAAAAACTAAAATTATTAGTAGATGAATATGAAAAATTAAGCAAAAGAATAGCTGCATTTATTTCATATTTAAACAAAAAAAGATTTTAAAGGAAACAAGTTTAAATAAAGTTTTAAAGTGAATAAGTGAGCAACCTGAAACTTTAAACAAAAAACTTGAAACAATAAAAAAAATGGAATTAAAAGACAAACTCATTTCATCCTTTCTAGCATTTGAAAATCGTGTGGATATAGATTCACCGGTTCACAATGTTAGAAGTGAAGCCATAAAAATATTTGAAAGTCAAGGGTTTCCTTCCAAAAAAGAAGAAGCCTGGAAATACACATCTTTAAAAAGCATTTTAAAGCACGATTACAGTGTGTTTCCCAAACACGAAAAGAACATTGAATACAACGATGTTAAAAAGTATTTTATACACGAAATAGACAGTTATAAAATTGTGTTTATAGATGGAAAATACTCATCGCATTTATCTCAAACCACACATGATGGCATAGATGTTTGTTTAATGTCTGCAGCTTTAAACAAACCCAAATACCAATTGGTTATTGATAATTATTTCAACAAAGCAGCCACTAAAGACAGCATAACATCTTTAAATACGGCTTTCTCCCAAGAAGGGGCTTATATTCATATTCCTAAAAACAAATTGGTAGAGAAACCTATTCAAATCATCCATTTTTCTACAGGAAATGAAACAGCTATCATGCATCAACCACGTAATTTAATTGTGGTTAACGAGAATTCCCATGTGCAAATTATCGAACGTCACCAAAGTTTAACCAATAATCCGGTTTTAACAAACAGTGTGACTGAAATTTTTGCAAATAAACGGGCTATAGTAGATTATTACAAAATTCAAAACGACAATGAAAATGCGTCTTTAATAGACAATACCTTCATCAACCAAAAGCAAGAGAGTCATTGTTCGGTTCATACGTTTTCATTTGGTGGTAAATTAACACGTAACAACCTTAATTTTTATCAAAATGGAGAACGCATCGATTCTACCTTAAAAGGAGTGACCATTATTGGTAACAAACAGCATGTGGACCACAACACTTTGGTGCATCATATAGAACCAAACTGTGAGAGTCATCAAGATTACAAAGGTATCTTTAACGACAATGCAACAGGTGTATTCAACGGAAAAGTCTTGGTAAACAAAGAAGCGCAAAAAACCAATGCGTTTCAAGCCAATAACAACATTTTAGTAAGTGATAAAGCCTCAATAAATACGAAACCTCAACTGGAAATTTTTGCCGACGATGTAAAATGTTCCCATGGTTGTACCATCGGACAATTGGACGAAAGCGCTTTGTTTTACATGCAATCTCGAGGGATTCCAAAAAAAGAAGCCAAGGCTTTATTGATGTATGCCTTTAGTAATAATGTATTGAGTTCGGTTAAAATTCCTGAAATAAAACAACGAATCAATAAAATTATAGCCACCAAATTAGGTGTTAATATTGGGTTTGACCTTTAATACCTGCAAAGGCAGGAACCTCTTAAATGAAACTCTATATCTCAAATCAATAATAAACAAATAATGTTTCCAATAAAAGAAATTCGCAAAGATTTCCCCATACTTTCTAGAAAAGTACATGGCAAACCTTTAGTGTATTTAGATAATGGAGCCACTTCACAAACACCCATTCAGGTAATAGATGTTATAGTGGATTATTATTCCAACTACAATGCCAATATTCACAGAGGTGTTCATACCTTAAGTCAGGAAGCTACTGACAAATACGAAGAAGCCAGAAATAAAATTCAAAACCATTTTAATGCCAAGCATGCACATGAAATTATCATGACCTCTGGCACTACTGAAAGCATCAATTTGGTGGCCCACGGTTTTGCTTCATTATTGGATAAAGATGATGAAATTATAGTTTCGGCCTTGGAACATCACAGTAATATTGTGCCTTGGCAAATGTTATGTGAAAAAACTGGAGCAATTTTAAAAGTCATTCCCATGAATGATGAAGGCGAATTGGTTTTGACAGAATACAGCAAATTGCTTTCAAATAAAACCAAGCTGGTTTTTGTAAATCATATCTCAAATGCCTTGGGAACCATTAATCCTATAGAGCTCATTATTGAAAAAGCCCATCAAGTTGGAGCAGCTGTCTTAATTGATGGAGCTCAAGCTTGTCCACACGTCAAACCAGATGTTCAAGCATTAAATGTGGATTTTTATGTGGCTTCTGCACATAAAATGTGTGGCCCAACAGGAGTAGGGATGCTTTATGGAAAAGAAGCATGGCTTAACAAATTGCCACCTTACCAAGGTGGTGGCGAAATGATTGCAGATGTTACTTTTGAAAAAACAACCTATGCTGGCTTGCCTCATAAATTTGAAGCTGGAACACCAAACATTAGTGGTGGTATTGCTTTTGGTGCTGCCATAGATTATTTAAATGCCATAGGATTTGATAACATTGCTGCTTACGAGCACAAGCTTTTGGAATATGCCACAGAAAAACTTATGGAAATAGAAGGATTAAAAATTTACGGGACTTCTAAAAACAAAACTTCAGTCATTTCATTTAATATTGAAGGCATTCATCCATACGATATTGGAACCATTTTAGATAAGTTAGGTATTGCTGTAAGAACAGGTCACCATTGTGCACAACCTATCATGGCTTACTTTAAAATTCCCGGAACTGTTAGAGCATCGTTTGCATTTTATAACACCAAAGAAGAAGTGGATATTTTGGTTGCAGGAGTTAAGAAAGCAAAAATGATGTTGGCCTAAACACTTTGGCTTCCTTTTTGTATCTTTTATTTTTAAATTAAAAAAACAATATCATGAAATATATAACCATTTTACTAAGTTTTTTTACGTTCATGTCTTGTGGAAACTCAAAAGATGCAACAGCTATGGGAAATAACAGAGAAGTTATGGATCAGATTTCGGGAAACTATTTGGTGACTTCCATTCACGAAACCAACTATACGACCTCAGAATTGACACTCTTATTTGATGAAAAAACAAACACAGTATCTGGGTTTTCTGGGTGCAATAGATTTACAGGAACTTATAAAATTAGTGAAAACACAATCTCTTTTGGTCCACTGGCCTCCACCAGGATGGCTTGCAGGGAAACCGAAAACCAAATAGAAAAAACCATGTTGGAAGCCTTGAGCAATACCAACGCCCTTTCATTGAACAATAGGGAGCTTACGTTACTGAATTCAGATAAAACGCTTATAAAAGCCACTAAAATACTGGAGGACAATTCAGAACAGGACACTGGTTACAAAATAACCTATACAGCCATGTCCAGAGGCCTGTTTAATGAGTATGTTTTTGAAAACGGAAAAATCTCCATTCAAAAAGACAGAGCATCCACACCAACAGTTAGAACCTGTTCCCAAGAAGAAATCAACACCCTTCTTGAAGAAGTTAGAGCCTTGGAGTTGGAAAAATTAAACAGCTTAAAAGCACCTTCAGAAAAAAGATTTGTGGATGCTGCTGCCATTGCCATTTTAAAAGTAAGCTATCAAGGTGATACTTACCAAACCCCAGAATTTGATCATGGAGAACCAAACCAATACATTGCTTCATTGGTTTCAACTCTTTTGGGACTTGCTGAAAAAAAGCAATAAATTGATTAGAAGCAATAGTTATTGTACTTTTGTATAAAATAATAAGCAGTGAGCATTCAAGACATTCAAAACGATATTATAGAGGAATTTGCCATGTTTGACGATTGGGAGGAACGCTATCAATACATGATAGATTTAGGGAAAACCTTACCTCTTATAGACGAGCAATACAAAACAGATGATTATCTTATTAAAGGCTGCCAAAGTAAAGTTTGGGTACACGCAAACATGGAAAACAACAAGGTTGTTTTTACGGCAGATAGCGATGCCATTATCACCAAAGGTGTTATTGCTATATTAATTCGTGTGTTCTCTAATCAGCATCCTAAAGATATTATTGATGCCAATACCGATTTTATTGATAAAATTGGTCTGAAAGAACATTTATCACCAACACGGGCCAACGGTTTGGTGAGTATGATAAAACAATTAAAAATGTATGCTTTTGCATACCAAACGCAATTGAATTAAATATTCAGGGTTCAAAATTTTAAATTTTAAAGCATGTTGAACCTTAAACATTGAACAAAAAAAACCATGGAAACAAGCATAGATACCAACGCTTTGGGCGAAAAAATAGTAAGAGTTTTAAAAACCATTTACGATCCGGAAATACCTGTAGACATTTATGAACTGGGCTTAATCTACGATGTGTTTGTAAACGAAGATTATGAAGTGAAGATTTTAATGACACTAACAACACCAAACTGTCCAGTAGCAGAAACACTTCCATTGGAAGTTGAAGAAAAAGTAAAATCTTTAGACGAAGTAAAAACTGCAGAGGTTGAAATTACTTTCGATCCACCCTGGAGTCAAGAACTTATGAGTGAGGAGGCCAAACTTGAACTTGGAATGCTGTAAAACTTTTCGGTATTCTATAAACAAAGTTCCGTTTACAACATTAAAACAAACTACAAAACGTGGAAAAAGAGATTATAAATCGTGTTGCGAACAGCAAGCTGGAAGTTTTGGACCTGGAAGATTATTATCCACAAGGAAAAAGACAATTGTTGGATATTAAAGACTGGCTTTTTGAAGGTTTTGTCCTGCGTGAAAAAGACTTTAGGGAATATGTTAAACAACACTCTTGGTCTCAATACCAAGATCAATACATTGCCTTAACCTGCTCTACAGATGCCATAATTCCGGCTTGGGCTTATATGCTTATTGTTTTGGAACTGGAATCCATATCCAAGAAAACCATTATTGGGGATTTGGAGCTGTTGGAGACAGCCATTTACCAAGACATAATCAATCAATTGGATGTAAGCCCTTTCAAAAATAAACCTGTGATCATTAAAGGTTGTTCCAACAAACCTGTTCCAAAAAATGCTTATTTAATGATTACAGAGAAACTAAAGCCCGTTGCAAAATCCATTATGTACGGAGAAGCTTGTTCTTCTGTTCCCTTATTTAAACAACAAAAAACATTATAGATATTCATTTCAATTTAATTGATTACATTTATTTATTAATTCATTTTTTTTTGATAAATGTTATGTAACATCTATATTTGCAGGCTTTTATAATTATTTAATCCATAAAAACTCTTAAAAATGACTAAAAAATTACTTTCAATCTTGGTTGTGGTATTTACTATTTCAGCTGGATTTTCTCAAACAAAAGAAGAATTAAAATCTGAGCAAAAAGCTAAGAAAGATTCTATTAGTGCTATTCAAGCACGTGTAGACGACCTTCAAAAACAAATAGACACCTATCCAGGCTGGAAATTTGGTGCTTTTGGTACAATTGGTGCCAGTTTCTCTAACTTTAATAACTGGTATGCGCAAGGCTCTCCTAACAATTCTGCAGGAAACATTAGCATTACAGTAAATCCTCATGCTAAATTAGATAGGGACAACTATTTTTGGTACAATACGGCAAACATTAACTTAAGTTGGGTAAAGTTTGATGATAAAGACGATCCAAATGACGATGATAATTTTAGGGAGTCCAGCGATGTGTTTAACGTAACCTCCCTTTTTGGTTATAAAATAACCAAAAGTTTAGCTGCATCAACCTTGGCTGAATATAGAACAACCATTATTAAAAACTTTAACGATCCTGGATACTTGGATTTAGGTGTTGGTATTACTTGGACACCAATCGAGAATTTGGTTGTTGTGGTTCATCCTTTAAACTATAACTTTGTTTTTGCTGATAACGATGCTATTTTTGAATCATCTTTGGGTGCTAAAGTAGTTGCTAACTACAACCGTTCATTTGGAGGATTGAAATTTAACTCAAATCTTTCTGCATTTATGAGTTATGAAGATTCTGATTTATCAAACTGGACTTGGATCAACTCTCTTAGTTATACCGTTTGGAAAGGAATTGGTCTTGGTTTTGAGCTAGGTTTAAGAGACAGTAAGCAAGAAGCGCTTAATTATGCGTTGGGCCAATGGGATGGAACAGGTACTGCACCAGATTTCGACAATGTTGATAATGCTGTACAGGTTTACACCACCTTTGGTTTAAGCTATAATTTCTAAACAATATTAAAAAAAAGGCGCCAATTGGCGCCTTTTTTATTCTTCTTCGTTATAATCCGGATACAGGAAATGGTTGTACGGAAAACGTGTTACGTGAATTTCCCGAACCTCATCATAAACCCGTTTTTTAAAGTCGTCCATATTTTCTTTGTTCAAAGCAGAAATAAACAAAGCATTGTTTCCAACCCGGTTCATCCAGGTTTTTTTCCATTCTTGTATGGTATAATTTGCTTCGGTTCTTTCGGTCTCGAGATCGGTTTCATCAAAAGGTTCCGGCTTATAGGCATCTATTTTATTGAACACCATAATGGTTGGCTTGTCTGAACTATCAATTTCTCCCAAAATTTTGTTTACAGATTCTATGTGATGCTCAAAATTAGGATGTGAAATATCTACAACATGAAGCAGTAAATCTGCCTCACGAACTTCATCTAAAGTACTTTTAAAGCTTTCAACCAATTGAGTGGGCAACTTTCTAATAAACCCAACTGTATCACTTAATAAAAAAGGCAGGTTTTGAATCACCACTTTTCTAACGGTTGTATCCAAGGTTGCAAACAGTTTGTTTTCGGCAAAGACATCGCTTTTGCTAATCACGTTCATTAAGGTAGATTTTCCCACATTGGTATAACCTACCAAAGCAACACGAACCATTTTACCACGATTGCCACGTTGCACAGCCATCTGTTTGTCAATGGTTTTTATTTTTTCTTTTAAAAGTGCAATTTTGTCCCTAACAATACGTCTATCTGTTTCAATTTCTGTTTCTCCTGGACCACGCATTCCAATACCTCCTTTTTGTCTTTCAAGGTGTGTCCACATTCCTTTTAAACGAGGTAGTAAGTATTCGCATTGTGCCAATTCCACTTGTGTCCTGGCATAACTGGTCTGTGCTCTCTGTGCAAAAATGTCCAAGATTAAATTGGTTCTGTCCAAGACTTTACAACCCAAAATTTTACTGATGTTACGTTCTTGTGCAGCAGACAATTCGTCGTCAAAAATGGCTGTACCAATATCATTTTCACTAATAAACACCCTAACATCTTCAATTTTACCTGTGCCTATAAAGGTTTTAGGATTGGGCATATCCATTTTTTGAGTAAACCGTTTTACTACTTCACCTCCTGCTGTATAGGTTAAAAACTCTAGCTCATCTAAATATTCCTTGGATTTCGCTTCGTCTTGTTCTTTTGTTACAACTCCTATTAAAACAGCTCTTTCTAATGCTATATCTTTCTTTTCTATCATATATGTTAATAAAGTACAAAGTTACGTAATTGTAAGCATTTTAATTTTTATATTTTTAAATCCTCAAATACGTTTAAACTAAAGACACAAGGTTGTCAGGTTTCACCAATTTTCACTAATGCTAAAAAACATGCACAGTATTGCATTTTACAATGTAGAGAACTTATTTGAACCTTTTAGCGACTTGTCCTTAACAAGAGATAAAAAATGGACAGTAAAACGCTATCTTGAAAAATTAAACAATATTGGTTATACGTTGTTCGAAATAGGGAAGGCTGAAACTGATAAACACCCTACAATTATTGGTTTAGCCGAAGTTGAAAATGAAACCGTTTTGGAAGATTTGATTCAATCAGCACCTTTAAAGGGCTGTAACTACAATTATGTTTTTTATAAATCTAGGGATGAACGAGGCATAAATATTTCTTTGTTGTATGATTCTGGATATTTTAAAGTTGAAAGCTCCAAACCCTATTCTTTTGAATTGAAAAATGCTTTTGGAAAAACAGAATACACAAGGGATATTTTACTCATTTCAGGCTTTTTAAATACTGAGAAAATTTATTTGTTAGTAAATCATTGGCCTTCTAAACGAGAAAACGATAAAGAAACGGAATACAAACGCTTGGCTGCATCACATAAAGTAAGTGAGATTCTCACTTCCATAATAACTAAAGATAAATCAGCTAGGATTATTGTTTTAGGGGATTTTAACGATAATCCCACTAGTAAGAGCGTGAAACGTTTAGTAAATCAGCACAAATTACAAAATCCTTTTGAAGCACTTAGGTCTTTTAGTCGAGGTTCAACCATCCATAACAAACAATGGCATTTGTTTGACCAGATACTTTTAACCACTTCTTTTTTTAATGTTGAAAAAAACAGTTTATCTTTTAATAGCGCTAATATTTTTGATGCAGCTTTTTTAAAGAATTCTGAAGGCAAGCATAAAGGCAGTCCAAATAGAACGTTTCAAGGAAACAGATATCATGGTGGATATAGCGATCATTTTCCAGTGTATATTGTCTTGGGCTAGAGTTATAACACGAAGATTTGCTGAGCAATTATTAATCCTTTCTTCTCGCAAAGACACAAAGATGCAAAACTGGTTCCTGGCAAAAAAACTAAATAGCCTGTAAAATTACCAAAGCCAGAACCACACAAGCTATTGGCAATAACCAAAGCATAACCATAGAATAGTTAGTCCCTTTCTTTTTAAGCATTTTGGCATTTAATACTTTACGTTTTCTGCCAGCATATTGAATCCAATTTTTAAAGAAAATAAAAACAGCTGCCAAAACAAACAAAAACCAAGCTTTATCCTGAGACATGGTATCCATGTTCATTTGATTAAAAAAACCTGCAAAAAACGCACCTAACACCAATAAAATAGCTACTTGTAAAATAGAGATATACAAGGTAGCCATTTGATTTGCTTTTTTGCTCTTAGCTTCCTTATAGTGTTTAAATACGTTGAAGAACAATGCGTCGAAAAGTGTCATAAAGAATGTGGAGATAAAAATTAAAAAAACCTGCCAATGTTTCCCATTGGCAGGTTTTAATATATGAAAGTCCATAATGGACATTTGGCATATAATACCATTAACCACCGAAATAATTAATCTTCTGAACTACAGGTTCTTGATGATTTAAAATCGATGAAACAATGGCTAAAATTAGTTAGCCAATACTTTGTAGTTATCAATTTGATAAGCACCATCCAAAGTGGTATCTGTACCAGAACCTGTAACTTTAAAAGCTACATACACAGTACCGGAATAAGCAGAGATATCAATTAATCCTGAATCCACAAACTCGTACCAAGAATTAGCTTGAGAAGGTAAATTGGCTGAAACCGGCTCCCAAGTGGCACCTAACACATCAGAACCATCAAAATCTGTAGAAACAAAAATCTCTAAAGTATTATCTGGTGATTCTAAATGGTGTTGTGCAGCTTCAAAGTTCACAAAAACGTTTTCTAGACCAGACATATCGATACCAGGAGTTACCAACCAAGCAATGTTGACTGCGTCTCCGGAGTTGTAAGTGCTGAATTCTGTATAGCCATTGCCTGAGAACGTTTTTTCTCTCCAAACCCATCCACCTGCTTCTGCAAAGTTAGTCCATCCTGGAAAGTCTAAATTGGTATTGTTTACAGCTGATTCAAAATCTTCTTCAGCGACAACAGTGAAATCGTTAATGTCCAAAGGTGTACATCTATCATTGTTAAACATTACATCATCTGTAGTATTTAAAGCCAATACAAGTCCTGAACCATCGTATGTTTTATTAACTACAGCAGCAATAGAGCCATTTTTAACTGGTAATAATTCGTCTCTAAAAGAGGCAAAGCTACTTGTTTCCAATTGGAATGTCGAGTATGAAAACCCTTCACAAGATTGTAAAGTTCTTTTGGTATCAAAATCTTGAGATGGATCGAAATAACGTTTTCCAATTAAATTGTCTGCAAATTCTGCATTATCTACTTGAACAAATAAACCTACATGGCTAGCGTTTATTTGAGAAAAGGTAAGATTAAGTGGTACAATTTCTTCAGTAACTGTAGATCTAAAAACGTGTGAATTTGTTTGAATAGTTCCCAAACTGGTTACAGTTGTTCCGTATTGGTCCGTTTCTGTGCCTCCTCCAATTGTGATAACACCATTTTCTATACGCTCTTCACCAACATAAAGATCTTTTAAGCTAACATATACTTCTCTTCCAAAATTAAATTGGTTGTAAGTATCCACTTCGTTTAAAATAACCTTAATAGCAATGGTTGGGTTTGAAGGACTGTCTTGAATAAAAAATTCTTTAAAGAAATTTCCTGTTTTATCAGAAGAAGACACATAGCCTTTCACATAAATATTGGTTTCAATAAGAACAGCTGCATTATCTCCTGGGTCTGGCTCTGTAAGATACATTTGTTTTAATTCTGCCATAGAGACTTCTGTTCCAGTAGCCAATAAATTATTTAATGCTGTATTCTCTTCATTTCCCATGCTGCTAGGAACCGAATAATCGTCGTCTTGTACACAGGAAACAATGGCAAAGGTTACCATTAATCCCAGTACTATTTTTAAAAATTTATTTGTTTTCATGATTAATAATTTTTAATTAATTTTTTTCTTTTTCTTTTTTTAGAATCTAAAGTTAACATTTAAAAAATAAGTGGTTCCACGTCCATACCAATATTTTGGACCGAAACGTCTTTTTGGATTTGAGTTGTCTTCCAATAACTGTTGGTAATTGGCAGATCTTCCTTGTTCAAAACCACCTGTTTTATATACTTCGTCCAATAAGTTATTGACACTTGCAAAGAAGCCAATGTAATAATCTCCTATTTTCCACGATTTTCCGCCTGTAAGGTTTACAACCATATAATCGTCAAACTCTTCTTGTTTCAATAACTCTCTAGCGATATCTTCATTATAATCGTTAAAAGGCAAGCCATCACTATCTTGATAAAAGTTTTCTGTTCTAGTTATTGGGCTCACGTCCACATAGGTATTTGAGAAAAAGTTAGCTGTAGCTCCAAACCACCAATAATCTGGATCTCTATATTCAAAACCTACAGAATATGCTTGTTGTGGACCACCAGCCACCTTATAATCTTTTAAGTTTGATTTAAAAGTTCTTGTTCTATCAAAACTAGAGGATGTTAAGTAGAGATTTGGATTATTATCATAAGTATATTGACCCACAGAAGCCACGCCTTTTAATTTAATGGTTGGTGTTACTTGAGCTTCAAGACCTAATTCCCCTCCAATGTGTTTTTTATCAACACCATATAACACTTCTTGAACAAAGGCAGATGTTTCGTTATATTGTTGAATGGTACCTGTTATCCCGTCGGCATAGTAAAAGGCAATTTCGTTGGCATCTTCAATTTTAGAATAAAACCCTGTAAGTTTTGCTTTTACAATTGGGGATCTAAAAATATAGCTAATATCTGCAGACGTTATTTTTTCTTCAGTAATATTATCTACTATGCTATTATTTTCTCTAGAATTGGAAAACGTGTTTCTAATAGTTGGAGCTTTGGTAATATAGCCTGCATTAACATCTATTAAATGTTTCCCGGTAATTTTATAAGTAAATCCACCTTTAGCTCCAATACCTGTAAAGTTTAATTTTTCACCTTTCCCTAAAGATTCATTTCCTGGATATGCGCTATGTTCCCATAAACCTTCTCTTTGGTAAGTAGTGCTTGTTAAGCTTCCAGAGACATAAAAATCTATTTTATTGTATTTAAATTGTGCTTGGGCATATCCAGAGCTTACAGTAAATTGCGTGTCATCGCTTCTGTCTTCATACAAGACATAGGCACCAGGTTCTTCGCCATTAACAGGAATGTTATTGGTAAGGTTGGCATCTAAAATGCGTTCCCAATCTATTTGTCCATTATTGATAAACTCTTGCTCTGCCAAATATGCGCCAGCATAATCTGGACCATCAGCATCTGCCAAGAAGTAACTAGGCAAATTTTGATAATAGGCTGGACTTGGGTTGGCTCCTCCTGCATAATCCAAACGGCTGTTTCCTATTTTACCAAATTGGTAACCTACGTTTGTGTTTAAGCTTGTTTTGCTGTTAATATCCCAATAATGGTTTAACATTAAGATGGGCTCTTCTACTTCTTTTATACGTGAGTTTTTCTTTTCACCATCTAGCCATCCCCAATATTCGTTGTAGCGAATCCCTTTTAGATCGTAAACTTCTTGGGTGTTTGGAGACGATTTCCCTCTACGGTTTGGTGTGTAAATAGAAGTGAAGTTTAAACTATGTTTTTCGTTTATTACTTTTTCCACCGAAGCAAAGAATGAATTGGCATCGTACAGAGTAGCATCTTGATAGCCTTCGTTACCCCAACGTCTTCCAGCCATAAAAGTGAAAGCCCAACCTCCATCTAATAATCCGGAAGCATAGCTGGCCATTACTCGGTTTGTATAACTTCTATTAGAAGAAGAGTATGTAACACGTCCACCTTCTCTATATTGAGACGCTCTAACAATCATGTTAGTAGTTCCCAAAACACCACCAAAGTTATAGCTAGAAGGCTGCAAACCTGTTGTTAACTCTTGGTTACGCAACACGTCGTTCAATCCTCCCCAATCACTCCATTGAGGTCTTCCGTCGTACAATTTGTTCATCTCGATTCCATTAATTAAAACCGAACCGTTCTCAGAATCCAATCCTCTTACTTTAAAGAAAGAAGAGCTAAACTCGAATGCTGCAGTACGTTGAAACACATCTTGAGACGATTGTAATAATCCTGAAATATTATCCAGGCCACTATCGTCACTATCCAATTCATCGTCTGTTAAAGTAATGGTAAACAAATCTGCTTCAGAAACATCTTTAGTTAAGGTCATATCTGTGATGTTAACAGTTTGCCCTTGGTTAACCACTATTGGATATCTTTTAGAGATATATCCACTTTTAGAAATGTGCAACACTTGTTCTCCCAACGGAACTTGTTCTAAAAATTGAAACTCACCGTTTTCATCAGTTTCAACAGATAGCACAGTTCCTTCAACAGTTACGGTTACACTTGGAATAGGTTCAAAAGAAATGGCCTCTGTGACACTTCCCTTTACAACAGTTTCTTGGGCCACTGCTGTAATAGTTGAAAAAATTCCTAATAGAAAAATAAATAAACTTTTTTTCATACTTGAATTTATAGTTAATAATTTAATTTGCGTTAATTTATCATTAATTAAGGCTTGCAAATTTACATTATTTATAATAAATATCTACTTTTGGCAGAACATTTGTATTAACATAACTATAACATAACATACAAGTAAATGAAACATTTAAAATTAGGGCTTACGGCTATGCTATTTATTGCTTTTATAACTGTAAACGCCCAAGAAAAGAAAACATTTAAAATCCATACAGTTGCCTTCTATAATTTAGAGAATTTGTTTGATACCATTAACGACCCTAATAAAAACGATGAAGCCAGTCCTATCATGGAAATGAAAGGCGATATCCAAGAAGTGTACAAAAAGAAAGTGAGCAATATGGCTCGTGTGATTTCTGACATAGGTACAGATGTTGCCCAAAATTCACCAGTTATCATAGGTGTGTCTGAGGTTGAAAACAGGGAAGTGATGGAAGACGTTGCCAACGATCCTTTACTATTGGATAAAGATTATGGCATTGTGCATTACGACTCTCCAGACCGTCGTGGTATTGATGTTGGATTGTTTTATCAGAAGAAATTTTTCACCCCTTTACACACCAGCAGCCATGAACTGATAATCTTTGACGACGACAGCAGAGAACGTGTTTATACTAGAGACCAACTGCTAGTTAGTGGAAAACTGGAAAATGAAATGATTCATATTATTGTAAACCACTGGTCGTCTAGAAGTGGTGGAGAGGCAAGAAGCAGACCCAAACGTGTTGGTGCAGCAAAACTTAGTAAAAAAATAATAGACTCGTTACAAACCATTGATCCTTATGCTAAAATAATTATCATGGGAGATTTTAATGACAACCCAAATAATGCGAGTATCAAAGACGTTTTAAAAGCAGAAGAAGAGAAAGAGGATGTAAAACTAAAAGGTATTTACAACCCTTATGAAACCTTTTTTAAGAACGGAATGGGAACAACTGGCTATAGAGATAGCTGGAGTTTGTTTGACCAAATTATGATGACTCAACCTTTTTTGGAAAAAGATTACAGCTCTTTCAGGTTTTATAAAGCTGGAATTTACAATAAAAACTATTTGGTGAACAAAAGAGGTAGATGGAAAGGCTATCCGTTGCGTAGTTTTGCAGATGGTGGATTTACCGATGGTTTTAGCGATCATTTTCCGGTATATATTTTCTTGATTAAAGAAATACAGTAAGGACAGCTGCTTTAATAAGCTTTTAAAATCCTTCCTGGATAACAATAAAATAGTTGCTGGTTTCTGTGTTATTGAGTTATAAAATGAAATTCCCAACAACTTAATTTCCCAATAACTTTGTTATTTGTATTAAAAAAGACGCTTTCGTTCAAAATGAACGAAAGCGTCTTTTTTTAATTGATGACTTTTCTTTGCTATGCCAACCAAGTGTTCCAAGGGATTCTTGATAAAAACAAGACCAGCGCAATGGCATAAAACACTGAAATGGTTTTAAATTTCGCATTGGACAACAGTTTCTTTTTATGCTTGGAGTACCCAATAGTAATTAACACGATAGCAATAATGTTTATTAAAGGATGTTCTACCAAATACAATCTGTCCACAGAGTTTTTCATAATCTCTCCCATGCCAGACTCACTGAACAAACTAAACCTTGGAGATACAAAATAAAGGATGAATCCCAAAAGCAACTGTATGTGGGAGACAATTAAAGCGAACAAAGCAATTCTAAAGTCCTTGGCTTCATATTCCTTTTTACCTGCCAGTTTAACAATACTATTAATAACTGCCAACACTAATATTAAAAGCACTAAATAAGCCCAATAAGAGTGAAGTATTTTTACCATGTTATACATATCTATACGTGTTTTATTGATTAAAACACAAATGTAGTCATTATAAACACATAAAAAAACCTCTTCAAGATGAAGAGGTTTTTAAAAATATTATTTAAATAATACTAGAAGTTAAAACGGATACTTGTGTTCCAAGTTCTTCCGTAACCAAAACGTCCCGTATTGCTAGTGTTAACACCTTTGTAGTTTTCTTCAGGATTTAAAGAAGCTGCAGTGTTTCCATTAACAGATTCCAAATATACCTCGTCGAAAATATTGTTGATATTCACTCTAAATTGCAATGAATTTCTATCATCTTTACCTACTAACATTTTGTAAGATAAGCCAGCGTCTACCAAATCATAAGAAGGCATAGCAATTGTAGCTTTGGTTAAAGATCCTGTAGAATACATATCGTTGTACCAGTTCCAAGCACCATCCACGCTTAATCTTGGTAAAAATTCATAACTAGCATTGATTCCTGCAGTTACCTGAGCAGCGCCACCAACATTAAAGCCATCTATTACCACTTCTATATCTTCACCAACTTGGTCTCCATTATTATCAAAAGTTTTTTGAACTCCATTATCTTTAAATTGCCAATCTCCTAAAGAAAGGAAACCATTAACTCTTAAATTATCAAACGGTTGTGTAAATACTTCCAATTCAACTCCCATATGCACTTGTTTTACTCCATAAGTTTGATAACTTAAGAAATCGTCACCTTCTTCACCGTTACTTCCTAAAAGTGTTCTGTTAGCCCATGTAGTATGGTACAGGTTTAAATTGGCTTGAATACGTTCACCACCAAATTGATAACCAGCTTCTAAACCAGTAATCTCTTCATTTTCAACTTCTGGATCCAATAATTCATTACTTCCTCTATCATCCTTATATAAATTATCATGGAAAGGTTGACGGGAATAAAAACCAGCATTTACAAACACTTTGTGCATGTCTGTAATGGTGTAAGCAGCGCCAACCTTAAGATTATATCCAATGTTATTTACTTTGTCTCCCTCTTCCCCTTGTCCTGGAGTTGATGTGTTTAAATACTCGGTTCTAACATGAGATTGGTTAGATAAGGCACCTTGGAAAAAAGCAGATAAATTATCTTTAGAGTATTCTAATTGTGTAAAGATACCAGCATAGTTAATTTGCTCTTCGTAATCGTATCCAAAGCGTTGTAAGTGGTCTGTATTTGGGTTAAAAAACACATTCCAAGGATTGATTCCTCCTGCTTCGGTTAAATAATAGGTTTCACCACCACTATAACCTGAACTAGCACTTACAGAATCTACAGACAAAAACTCTCTTACATCTCTAAAATGAATACCGTTATACAAACGTACATCGGCTCCTACGTTAAAGTTTAAAGTCTCCGTTAACTGGTTGTTGTAGTTAGTAACCAAACCATACCAGTTGTGGTTGTTGTTTGAACCTCTTGCATAAGTTACTTCATCTCCCGATGTTCTTGCTTGTGCGAAAGAACCTCTACCCATTGAACCGTAAAGTACAGTAGAAAGCTCAGATTTATCGTTAATAGTCCAATCCCAACTTAAGTTAGCTACTGGTTTGTGGTAAATATTTCTACCTCCAGGATACACACCTCCATGTAAATTGTTATCACTATCAACACCAGTAAAATTCCAAGAATTATATCTTCTCCCATTGTCTAAAAAGTCTTGAATATCTCCACTTCCTGCAGCAGCATGCCATTGTGGCGCACCAGTTAACATAAAGTTTAAGGCGTGATTATCGTTTGGTTGATACCCAACAGAAATATAATAGGTTTGTCCTTGACCTTGTGTATAATCTACATAACCATCACCTTGCCAGTGACCAAACAACACGCCTAAAGACCATCCTTTATCATTTACTCCAGTAGAGTAATAAGCAGTTGATTTAATATAATTGTCGTTTCCAACCATTTGTTGTACAAAACCACCTTCTCTTCTATCTATGGTTTTTGTTACAATATTAACCGTACCACCAACTGAAGAAATAGCAAGTTTGGAAGCTCCTAAACCACGTTGTACTTGAACAGCATTAGCTACGTCTAAAACACCAGACCAGTTAGACCAATACATTTTCCCGTCTTCCATGCCGTTAATTGGTTGTCCGTTTAATAAGAACGCTGTGTTTGTTTGGTCGAAACCACGTAAAAACATTTGACCGTCTCCAAAACCACCAGCTTGTACACTTTGTACAGAAGGTGTTTGTTTTAACACTTCTGGTAAATCTGAGTTACCAGCTTTTTCTCTAATTTGATTTGCTGTAATGGTAGAAACAGCCACAGGCGTTTTTCTATCTTCAGCTAAATCGATTACACCACTACCAATAATAACCACTTCTTCTAACGTGTTATCTGGCTTAAGGGTTATGTTTCCTAAATTTGTGCTTCCACTAAATTTAACAACCACCTTGGTATAACCAACATAAGAAATAACAATTTCCCCTTCGGTTGATTGGGTCATGATAGAGAATTCACCATCAAAATTTGATGACACACCATTGGTAGTGCCTTTTTCAACGATGTTGGCACCAGGAAGTGGCGCAGCCATTTCAGCATCCATAACAGTTCCTGTTACAACTGTTTGAGCCATTGAAAAAGCAGTAAACATTAATGCTCCTGCTAAAAATAATAATCTTGTAATTTTTTTCATTGTATTAAAAAGATTTGTTTTAAATTTTTTGCAAAACTACGCTTAATTAATTGATAAATATTATCTAATTGTTAAGAAATTTTGTTGTTTGAAGATAAGGAATAAATAAGCTATTGACACTTTTTCAATGAAAAAGCTATTAACATGTTTTTCAACATGTTTTATGTTAATTTCTTATAAAATTGTAATAATTTTGAAGTAGAAGCATCTAGATTATCAAAGCTGTTTTTTTGCATTTTTTCTAAAATATTTCCAGCTAATTGCTTTCCCAATTCCACTCCAAATTGATCGAAACTAAAAATATTCCAAATAACACCTTGTACAAAAATTTTATGCTCGTACATGGCAATAAGTTTTCCTAAGCTCTCTGGTGTTAATTTATGAATGAAAATGGTATTGGTTGGTTTATTGCCTTCAAAAACCTTGTAAGGCAAAAGGCGTTCCATTTGTTCCTTTGGTACGTTTTGATTTTGCAATTCTTGTAATACAGCTTCCTTTGTTTTTCCAAATAATAAGGCTTCGGTTTGGGCTATAAAATTGGAAATCAATTTGTCCTGATGCGCTTTGTTTTTATGCAAGGCGTTTGCAAAGCCAATAAAATCGGTTGGAATAAGTTTTGTTCCTTGATGGATTAATTGAAAAAAAGCATGTTGCGAATTGGTGCCTGGAGTTCCCCAAACCACACCTCCTGTTTGATAAGAAACATTTTTTGAATTTCTATCTACCGATTTTCCGTTGCTTTCCATACAACTTTGTTGCAAATATGCTGAAAACTTATTCAAGTATTGCGAATACGGAATAACGGCTTCGGTTTCGGTCTTAAAAAAATTATTGTACCAAATACTTATTAGGGCTAAAACAACTGGAATATTTTTTTGAAATGGTTCTGTTTTAAAATGGGTGTCCATTTTATTGGCACCTGCAAGCAACTTATTGAAATTTTCAAATCCAATTGCAAGACTTATGGAAAGTCCAACAGCACTCCAAAGTGAAAACCTGCCACCAACCCAATCCCAAATAGGGAATATATTGTCTTTATTTACACCAAAAACCTTAGCTTTTTCGGTATTTGTTGAAACTGCAACAAAATGTTGAGCAACGTTTTCTTGACTAGCAGATTCTAAAAACCATCTTTTAATAGTATTTGCATTTGTAAGGGTTTCTTGTGTGGAAAATGTTTTTGAAACCACTACAAACAACGTGGTTTCTGGGTTCAGTTTTTTTAAAAGCTCATGGACATGATCGCCATCTATATTGCTTATAAAATGGGTGTTTAAATGATTTTTGTAAAACTCCATGGAGCTAACAACCATGGCTGGACCTAGGTCTGAACCTCCTATCCCAATATTGACAATATCTGTAAACGGTTTTCCTGTGTACCCCTTTTTAGAACCATTAACAATACTATTGGTAAAGTTTTCTATATGTTGTTTTACTTTAAAAACTTTAGGGACCACATTCTCTCCATCCACAAAAATTTCATCGGTTTCCTTAGCTCTTAAAGCTGTATGAAGTACTGCTCTTTGTTCTGTTTCGTTAATTTTTTCTCCAGAAAAATAAGCTTTTATGGCAGTTTCCAGCTTAACTTCCTTTGCCAATTGAAACAATAAGGCTAGTGTTTCTTCGGTTAGCCTGTTTTTAGAAAAATCCACATAAAAATCTTCCCATTCAAGGGATAGTTTATTTGCTCTATCTGGATTTTGTTCAAACAGCTCTTTCATATGAACCTCTTCCATAGATTGAAAATGTACCTGAAGTTTTTTCCAGGCATGTGTAGATGTTGGATCAATCTTTGGTAAGCTCATAAAATTAATTTACCTGGGTAATTAACTTATCTGAAGGTGTTTTAGCTTCAAATTCTATCTGGTCCAATTGCACTTTTATAGGAGCAATATATTCTAAATACCTGGATTTTAAGCTATCTGAAATAGGTTCTGCTTCGGGTAGTTTTTCACGAAACGGATCGACCTGTTCCCCATTTTTCCAGAACCTGTAGCATACATGTGGCCCAGAAGTGTTTCCAGTCATTCCAACCCAACCTATCACATCGCCTTGTCTTACATATTGTCCCACTTTTACATTTTGTTTTTTCATGTGCAAATATTGGGTTTCGTAGGTAGAATTATGTTTAATTTTCACGTAATTACCATTTCCTCTTGTAAAACTGGATTTGGTAACGGTTCCATTGGCAGTGGCACGAATGGGTGTTCCTATATCTGCAGCAAAATCGGTTCCTTTATGAGGCCTTATTTTGTTGCCATAAAGCGCAATTCGTCTTCTTAGGTTGTATCTGGATGAAATGCGTTTGTATTCCACTGGAGCTTTTAAAAAGGCACGACGAAGGTTATTGGCTTCTTCACTAAAATAATCTTTGATTCTTTTAATGCTATCGGTTTCAAACTCAAAGGCATAAAACGGTTCGTTTTTATGTTCAAAAACTGCAGCTTTAATGTTGTCTATTCCTGCATAAATGGTATCGTCTATATATTTATCTGTATAGATAACTTTAAACCTGTCGCCTTTTTGCAGCCTGGTAAAGTCTATAGTCCAAGCATAAATGTCAGACATTTTGTATGCCAATACAAAACTGATACCTTGTTGGGCCAAAGTTTCAGAAATATTACTTGTGATAACTCCTGAAAGTTCCTTTTCTACATATTTTATAGGTTTTCTGCTGGTGTAGGCATGAATGGAATCCTGAAAATTCAAGACAATGTATTCTTCCCTATTTGGCTGGTAAATAAAGCATTTAGGTTCTTGCAGTGAGTCTTTGGTACAAAGAATGGTATAAGGTTTCCCTATTTGAAGCTTTCTTATATCGAAACTATCGCGTGCTTTCTCAGCAATTTGAAATATTCTGGGATAACCTATGTTGTTACGTTGCATGATTTCGCCAAAGCTGTCTCCAGCTCTTACGGTATCTCTTTTAACGTGAAAATCGTTTAGGTTGAAACCAAATTCATAAACATCTTCAATAATTGGCTCTACAACGGCCAATTCTTCTTCAATAACTGGCGATTTTTCATTTTTGCAACTATTTAAGGTTAAAATAATTGCAAAAAGCATTAGACATTTTCTCCCCAATCTTTCAATTCTTGTTCGCTCCATAGTTCTGGAAAAAATATTCTTCTTTGATATTTTGGATGCATGTATTTTACCCATTCACTTCCTCCTGTTGCTTCAGCTGTTTTTCCTCCTATGTTCAAATAGTGGTTTGCTGTATTGTAATGTGCCATGACCCATGTTATGTTTACAGTGTAATCGTAATGACGCATGGCCTTAATTAACTCTTTATCTTCCCTAACTTCCTGTGGCAGCTGCTTAAACTTGGTCCACAAATTATTAGTGTTATAGAATTTGGCAAATCTAATAAATTCATCTTTGTATCGTTCTTCAAAAACTGTTAATAAATAAGATTTTTTGCCTGTATTGTAGTCTTTTCCTGCTGCTTGCCAGTACAAATGGTTAAAAGCATGTTCAAAAGAGGTGTTTCTATCTATGGTTGCCCTAAACCTGTTATCTATCAAGTTGATAAGCTCTGTGGAAGCAAATTCAATTTTTCTGTATTGTGCACTTTGAAACCCACTTGCTGGTGTTAAGGTGTTTCTAAACTTGTTGTATTGCTCCACTTCCATACCATCTTTCATGATTTCGAAAGAAGATGTTAGCATGTCAAAATATCTGCTAATTCGCATGAGCTTGTTGGAGAAGAACGCAGCGTCCAGGTTTTCATTTTTTGCCACTTGGTCAATTTCCCACAGAATCATTTTAAACAGCAACTCGTTAATTTGATGGTACATAATAAAAACCATCTCATCTGGCAAAACCGTACGTTGGGTTTGAAGGTCCAAAAGGGCATCTGTTTGAATGTAGTCCCAATAATTTATGGGTTTGCTATATAATAACCCTTTTAAGTGAACTTCCAGGTCTTGCCCAAGATCATCGAATTTTTCTTTTAATTGACTGGTTAATTCTTTATTTAATTCCATTAATCTGTTACTAATATTTTAAATGGGTGTTTTAATCCTTTAAAAGCATCCAGATCGGCTCTTAAAGAGCCAACAGCTAGATCTGCTTGGATACGTAAAGGTACTTTATTTTTATCATTTGAGACCCAAAGTGTCAAACTTTCTTCTTCTTTAAACACCCTTCCTGCCATTACATATGGCCTGAATTTTAGTGCTCTTATTTTACCAAATTCTGTTGTTATGGTTTCTTTTCCCAAATATTTTAATTTAAAGCCATAGTTTTCGTCGTCAAAAAACATATCCACATGCACTTCGTTTCCAATTTGTAAATTATCTATGTCCAGATTGTCCCTTAAATAATAAAAAGTGGAAATCATATCTTGAATATTCGGTTTGGTGTCGAATACTTTTTTTCTGTTGTGCTTGATATTGTTTACGTAGGCTTTATGGTTGACTTGATCAAATTCAATTTCTATGTTTTTGGTATGGCCACCTTCATTGATGTCCCTAATAAATTTATAGGGTTTAATGTCTTGTTTATCGAAATAACTCTCATACCTGTCTTCCACTTTAAAAAACCATGAGATGGCTCCTGTTGTCCAACCTTTGCCAACCACATGATACACTGGTTTGTTTTTATAAACGGTTTCGTTAACCGTGATGGTTGCTTCCCCAGCTTTTAAAAACCCGCTATAACTCATTTCAAACCGAAACCACTCTCCATGACCAAAAGAGCTTTCTGTCTGAACAAATTTGTTACCATTTATTCCAGATTTGTTTTCGCTTTGGCCAAAAACGGTTTGCAATATTAAAATGGATAAGAGTAATAGAACTGTTTTTTTCATAATTTATATATCTGTAAATGTAACTTATTGAAACCTATTTTTTTGTTTCAACCTTTTATTTACAATTACCATTCCAAATGTATGAAACAAAAAAACTCCATCAGAAAATTTGATAGAGTTTTTAGGTTTATTTTAGTTAAATATTTGTTATAATGTGCCTCTTAATTCCTGTTCGCGCTCTATAGACTCGAAAAGAGCTTTAAAGTTCCCAGCTCCAAAACCACGTGCTCCCATACGTTGAATGATTTCGAAGAAAAGTGTTGGCCTGTCTTCTACTGGTTTGGTGAAAATTTGTAACAGATACCCTTCTTCATCAGCATCAATCATGATCCCTAAATTTTTTAAGGTTTCAATATCTTCACGTAGTTCGTGACTAAATTCATCCAAACGTCCTGGAACAGCTTTATAATACTCTTCTGGTGGTGTTGATAAAAACTCCACACCTCTGGAACGTAAATCGGAAACGGTTTTTATAATATTATCTGTAGCTACAGCAATATGTTGTACTCCAGGACCTTCGTAAAAATCCAAATATTCTTCTATCTGCGATTTCTTTTTTCCTTCGGCTGGTTCGTTAATTGGGAATTTAATTCTTCCGTTACCATTGCTCATTACTTTACTCATTAATGCTGAGTATTCGGTATGGATTTGTTTGTCGTCAAAAGACAGAAAATTCACAAAACCCATAACATCTTCGTACCATTTAACCCAAGTATTCATTTCTCCCCAACCTACATTTCCTACCATGTGGTCTATGTATTTTAAACCTGTAGGTTCTGGGTTGTAATCAGATTTCCATTCTTTAAAACCTGGCATAAATTTGCCTTTATAGTTTTTGCGCTCCACAAACATATGAACAGTTTCTCCATAGGTATAAATTCCAGCACGAACCACTTCGCCATGCTCATCTGTTTCCACTTTTGGTTCAATATAGGATTTGGCTCCTCTCTTGGTAGTTTCTTCATAAGCACTTCTGGCATCTTCAACCCATAGAGCAACCACCTTTACGCCATCGCCATGTTTTACTATATGATCGTTTATAGGTGATTTGCTGTTTAAA
Organism: uncultured Xanthomarina sp.; assembly: GCF_963971605.1. Classification (NCBI taxonomy): domain Bacteria; kingdom Pseudomonadati; phylum Bacteroidota; class Flavobacteriia; order Flavobacteriales; family Flavobacteriaceae; genus Xanthomarina; species uncultured Xanthomarina sp. The sequence continues at coordinate 16,844 of NZ_CAXATZ010000022.1, read as the reverse complement.
GGCGTGGTTAAAACCAATCTAATTTTATCTTGTTTTAAAACATAGCTAACCTCATCTCTAGATCCTGTTTCCAGTCCTTTGTAAGCATAGGATTGAAATCCGAATGCTGTTTTATAGTAATGTGCTGCTTGTTTGGCATTCCCTACATAAAACTCTACATAATCTGTTCCTAATAATGGAAGGAAATCTTGGGCGCCTTCAAATATTTTTTCCAATCCGTATTCTACTGATTTTATTTCTTTACTCATTTTTTTAATGTTTTTTAATTATCCAACCAAGATTTATAGTAATCTTCGTCTGCTATTTTTAATGCTTCTTCTGTGATTTTTAAAGGTTTAAAGGTGTCTACCATCACTGCCAACTCGTCTGTTTTTACTTTTCCAATACTTCGTTCTGCTGCTCCTGGATGTGGCCCATGAGGAATACCTGCTGGATGCAAGGAAATGTGTCCAGCATCAATATCATTTCTGCTCATAAAATCGCCATCTACATAGTAGAGGACTTCATCACTATCAATATTGCTATGGTTGTATGGAGCAGGAATGGCCAACGGATGATAATCGTAAAGCCTTGGCACAAAACTGCACACAACAAAGGCATCTGTCTCAAAAGTTTGGTGTACTGGAGGTGGTTGATGGATACGACCTGTTATGGGTTCGAAATCGTGAATAGAAAACGCATAAGGATAGCTGTAACCATCATAACCAACAACATCAAATGGATGTGATGCGTAAACCATTTCAAAAATATCGTCTTGTTTTTTAACTTTCATCAAGAAATCGCCATTCTCGTTATAGGTTTCCAATTCTTGAGGCTGACGAATATCCCTTTCACAAAAAGGTGCATGCTCCAATAGCTGTCCAAACCAGTTTCTATAACGTTTTGGGGTATAGATGGGCCTTCTGGACTCCACTATAAACAACCTGTTATCTTCTGTATCAAAATCTATTTTATAAATGGTTCCTCTAGGCACCAATAAATAGTCTCCATATTTAAAATCCAAATTCCCAAGGTGAGTACGCAATTTTCCTGTGCCTTTATGGATGAAAATGAGCTCGTCTGCATCGGAATTTTTATAAAAATAATCTGTCGTAGACTGTTTTGGAGCAGCAAGAATGATGCTGCAATCGCTATTGGTAAGTACTGTTTTCCTGCTTTCCAGGTAATCGTTTTCCGGTTTTATTTGAAAGCCTCTAAACCGATAGGATTGAATGCTGTTTTCTTTGGCTATTTTTGGCGCTACGCTATACTGTTTTTTGATAGCCTTAACCTGTGTTGGTCTTTGCTCGTGGTATGAATTTGTTGACATTCCGTCGAAACCAATTGTTCCAAAAAGCTGTTCGTTGTAAAGTGTTCCATCTGGTTTTCTAAACTGTATGTGTCGTTTAGGAGGTATGTTTCCTAATTTATGATAAAATGGCATTGGTTTTAAAATATTATGGGTTACTTATAAAAGGGTTTGAGGGAAAAGGTTAACTCTCTCTCAAAAAACCCTCAATACAATAAAATAAATTTATATAAAGATACAAAATGTGCCTATTTATTCTGGATTTCTTTTGATAAGAAATTGAAGATGTGATAATAAACCTGACCAAAAATGTTTCATAGTTCTACAAATATCGGAAATATTTATGACATATCGTTTTTAACAATTTTCCATTTTGGAAGGAGTGGAAAACTAGATTAGAACCAGAACCCTAAATTAAAAAACCAAATGCTTTCTTTGGTTTCCGGAGAGTAAGTGTACTTTAACTCTATTGGTCCAACAAAGGTTTCCATGGCATAACCTATGGCATAACCTGAATAATCTGGGGATGTAAACCATTCACCATCGTCAAAAATATTGTCTGCAATATTGGAATAATTGGCAGCAATATTGATGTGGTTTTTCTTGAAAATTTCGTAATCCAAGGTTAAAACCCCTTTTACAAAACTATTGCCTGAAAGCGAGATAAAATCGTAACCATAAAACGATTCGAAATTGTTTATAAAGTCGTTTCCATAACCTCCAAGGGCAAAATTTAAATAAGGGTTGTCGTTTTCGCCAATGTTAAAACCTCCTTGAGTAGTGATGTTTGCCGTTAGTTTATCTGAAAAGCTATAGGCATAGCCAATGGTTGCCTTGGCAATGGAAAATTCATTGAAGTTATTGTTGAAATCTGAAGAATACAGATAAAGATGAAAGTCTCCATCAAAATAAAACCCTTGGTTGGGGAAATACTTATTATCGTAAGAATCGTATTTTAATTTACCAAACAAACTTAAATAATCGCTGTTCTCAAAAATGGTTTTTTTATCATTGTTGCCAGTTAAAACGGTTTCGGTTGTAATTTTCAATCGTTTATGTTCTGCCCCAAGTGACAAGGACATATCTTTGGTAAAAAGGGTTTGCAAATAAAACTGATTGGTAAGGTCTTTTAATTCCACATCCAATTTATTTACATTAAGGGTTTGCAATTCATCGTCTGTTAAAAGTGCTGTTGCTGGTATCACTTTTTTAAATTGATTGTAACTGGATTTTAAACCAACACTCCAATAAAACCCTTGATCTATATAATATTCAAAATTATACCTAATGTTGTCCCCAAATATAAAATCGAAAGACAGCACATCGTTTTTAATCAGTAATTGCTTTTTGGTCAGGTTGACCAAAGCAGCTGTTTTATAGAGATCGTCATAATGAACAGCAAATTTAAAAAAAGTTGTAATGGAGCTTTCCTTTAGTGTCAAATACATATCATAACCCTCGTTATTGCTTGAAGGTTGTAATTTATGCACAACGCTCTCAAAGTTATTGGTAGCAGCCAAGTTGTTTACCCCTTCTACATAACTGTTGTATTGTAACTTAACGTTTTGTTTAAATTTAAGTTTCCCTAAAACATATGCATCTGTATATTTTTTATTTCCTTCAACATAAATGGCATTTATTTTAATACTGTCTACAGATTTTATAGTTATATGTTTGGTCTTTTTTTGGGTTTGCATAGAAGCCACATGCTTTAAAGCATCCATTTCTTTTAAGGCTGCTGCTTCACCATTATCTATAATCTCCCTTCCGTCACTAAAAGAAACCACAGTAAAGTTTGAAATATCCGGTTTTATGTAGATATCTGTTTTTTTGGCTTTTTGCTTCATATCATTGATGGTTCGGTAATTATTTATTTGAAGCAGAATGTCCAATGCAGATTTTAAATCGTCCCTGGAGGCCAAATCGTCTTGCACATCCACACCAATAATCAAATCCATTCCTTTGGCCCTTAATTCGTCTATGGGATAGTTATTGACCACTCCACCATCAATTAAAAGTTGACCATCTATAATAACTGGTTGAAATAATGACGGAAAGGCGCCACTTGCCGTAATGGCTTGGGGCAGGTTTCCTTTGTCCAAAATTACAGCTTGTCCGGTTTCCACGTTTGTAGCTATACAGAAAAACGGAATTGGCAACTTGCTAAAGTCTTCCACATCGCTAACATGCAAAGTGAGTTTAGAAAGTAAACTTAGCGTGTTTTGTCCCTTGGACAAGGCTGTTGGCAATTTTAAATTAAAATGCTCAAATGGCAATGTTACGGCATATTTTTCTGAGTTATCTCTTTCATAGAAGGTCTTGGCAGCTCTAGGCAAGTCGTCGTTTATAATTTTATCGAAATTCACATCCTTAAAAATAGAATCAATTTCTTTTCCAGTATAACCAGAAGCGTACAAAGAACCAATAATGGCTCCCATGCTTGTTCCTGCAATATAATCTACCCGAATACCCAGACTGTCTATAACTTTTAAAGCTCCAATATGTGCCAAGCCTTTGGCGCCTCCTCCACTTAATACAACACCAATTTTTACATCTTGTTTGGTGTTTTCCTGAGAGAACATTACGCTGGTAAAAAATAAAGAAACGACAATAACTAGGTATTTCATGAATTATGGTAGTAATTATAAATTTTTTGAGCTCTTGAAACACCTACAACATCCTCTAACTCGTCTAACTTGGCATGTGAAATCCGTTTTACGGATTTAAATTCCTTCAAGAGCTCCACAATGGTTTTTTCTCCTATTCCAGGAATACTTTCCAGCTCTGTATTTAAAGCGCTTTTGCTTCTTTTATTTCTATGGTGTTCTATGCCAAACCTGTGAGCTTCGTTTCTAAGTTGTTGGATGATTTTTAGGGTTTCACTTTTTTTATCTAAATATAAGGGAATTGGATCGTCTGGATAAAATAATTCTTCCAAACGTTTCGCAATTCCGATGATTGCAATTTTTTGTCTCAAATCCAAGGCATCCAAACTTTTCAATGCCGAGGAAAGTTGTCCTTTTCCTCCATCGATAATAATTAATTGAGGGAGTGGACTTCCTTCGTCCAACAATCTTTTATAACGTCTGTAAACCACTTCTTCCATAGACGCAAAATCGTCTGGTCCTTCAACTGTTTTAATGTTAAAGTGCCTATAGTCCTTTTTGCTGGGTTTGCCATTTTTAAAAACCACACAAGCAGCAACTGGATTGGTACCTTGAATGTTTGAGTTGTCAAAACACTCTATGTGCCTGGGTTCCTCCTTTAGGCGTAAATCGGCTTTCATCTGAGCCATGATCCTATTGGCATGCCTGTCTGGATCTACAATTTTTACTTGCTTTAATTGTTCCAGCCTATAATATTTGGCATTACGAATGGATAGGTCCAAAATATGTTTTTTGTCTCCCAATTGAGGAACAAACACCTTCACGTCTTCACCTAAATTAATTTTAAAAGGTACATAAATTTCTTTCGAATTGGAGTGAAAACGCTGTCTTAATTCAATGATGGCCAATTCCAGTAATTCTTTGTCTGATTCTTGAAGTTTTTTCTTAATCTCCAAAGTATGTGAACGAATGATGGAGCCATAAGACACTTGTAAAAAATTAACATAGGCGTAGCTCTCGTCACTAACAATGGAAAACACATCCACATTGCTTATCTTAGGGTTGACAATGGTGGATTTTGCCTGGTAATTTTCTAGAATCTCTATTTTTTCCTTAATAATTTGCGCTTCTTCAAATTGCATATTTTCAGAAAATTGGGCCATCTGTTGTCTAAATTGTGATAAGGAATCTTTAAAATTCCCTTTTAAAATTTCTTTTATGGCAGCAATTCCTTCATTGTAATCCTCAAGGGTTTGAAACCCTTCGCAAGGACCTTTACAATTCCCTAAATGGTATTCCAAGCATACTTTGTATTTTTCGGCTTCTATTTTTTCTTTGGACAGATCGTAATTACAGGTTCTTAATTTGTACAAGCCTCTTATTAAATCCAACAAGGTACTTACTGTTTTCATGCTTGTGTATGGTCCAAAATATTCACTGCCGTCTTTAATAACGCGTCTGGTAGAAAACACCCTGGGAAAACGTTCGTTTTTAATACAGATCCATGGATACGACTTGTCGTCTTTTAACATGACATTGTATCTTGGCTGGTGTTTTTTTATTAAATTGTTCTCTAATAAAAGGGCATCGGTTTCCGTGTTTACAACTATGTGCTTAATGCTAGCTATTTTTTTTACAAGCACTTTGGTTTTACCATAATCGTGTTGCTTGGTAAAGTAAGAACTGACTCTTTTTTTTAGGTTTTTGGCTTTTCCTACATATAAAATAGTTCCATTTGCATCAAAATACTGATACACGCCAGGTTCATTTGGTAAGGTTTGTATTTGTATTTCAAGCGATGTTTTGCTCATTAAAAGGATTTGGTCTATTTAATTTATGTATGGATGAAACTATTGAAGATAGAATCATTAATTTAACAGCTTTTACCAAAGGTAATTCTTTTAATTTTTTTAGTTTTAAAAAACGAGGTTAATTATTTTTAAAATAAATGAATAAATCCCTATTTTCAGAATACTATTTAAGTAACTTGCTCCACTTTTTTTTAATACGTTTAAATGGAAAAACTTATAATTGGAAGAGTTGATAAAATAGACTTTCCAAAATTAAATTTATATAATATTGACGCCAAAATTGATACTGGCGCATATACCTCTGCCATACACTGTTCAGAAATAATTGTTGAAGGCGAAAAACTAAAGTGTACCTTTTACAGTAAGGGACACCCTAATTTTAGTGGTAAACAAGTTGTTTTCGATAGCTTTTCCAAAACAGATGTAAAAAGCAGTAACGGCTATAAAGAAAACCGGTTTAAAATAAAATCTGAAGTGGTATTTTTTAACAAAACCTATAAAATAAACTTAACATTAAGCACTAGGGACGATATGAAATTTCCTGTTTTAATAGGAAGGCAATTTCTAAGTAAAAAATTTCTGGTGGATGTAGATTTGCATCACGTATCATTCAACAAAAAACAAGCCATCTAATTATTTAACAAAGCACACCCATGAATATTGTTATTTTATCAAGAAACCCTCATTTATATTCCACCCAAAGATTGATTGAAGAAGGACGAAAACGACAACATAAAGTAGAAGTCATCGACCCTTTAAAATGCGATATCATTATTGAAAAAGAAAAACCAACCATTTATTACAAAGATAGATACTTAGATTATGTAGATGCCATTATCCCAAGAATAGGAGCTTCCATAACATTTTATGGCTGTGCCGTAGTGAGACAGTTTGAAATGATGAATGTGTTTTCCATTGTATCTTCTGGAGCAATTTTGCGTTCCAGGGACAAACTAAAAAGTCTACAACTTTTAAGCAAGGCTGGTATTGGGATGCCCAAAACCGTTTTCACAAATTATTCCAGGGATGTTGAAGAAGTGATAGCGCATGTTGGAGGTGTTCCTGTAATAATAAAACTATTGGAGGGCACACAAGGCTTGGGTGTGGTTTTGGCTGAAACAAAAAACGCAGCCGAATCTGTTCTTGAAGCCTTTAACGGACTAGAAGCCAGGGTTATCGTTCAAGAATTTATTAAAGAAGCTAAAGGAGCCGATTTAAGAGCTTTGATTGTAGATGGACAAGTTGTTGGCGCCATGAAACGCCAAGGAAAAGAAGGCGAATTTAGATCCAATTTGCATCGTGGTGGCTCTGCAAAAATCATTAAACTAAGCGATGCAGAATTAAAATTAGCCATGAATGCTGCCAAAGCCTTAAAGCTTCCTGTATGTGGCGTGGACATGTTGCAATCTGCTCGTGGTCCTTTACTCTTGGAAATTAATTCCACACCTGGACTGGAAGGTATAGAAGGCGCAACAGGAAGAAATATTGCAAAAGCTATTATTACTTACATAGAAAAAAACAGATAATGGAATTTGTTCATAAAGAATATATAACCATCTTAGGTAAAAAAATAAAAGCTGGTGAAAGTTGCGAGCTCAATTTTGGAGTGGCCAATTTACATACTACCTCTAGTATAGATGTGCCTGTTTTTGTAGAACGCTCCAAAAAACCAGGTCCTGTGGTTTTATTTACGGCTGGTATTCATGGAGATGAAGTAAATGGTGTTGAAATTGTAAGACAATTAATAGCCAAAGGCATCAACAAACCTAAACGTGGCACCATTATCTGCATGCCTATTATAAATGTATTTGGGTTTATAAACTTAAAACGTGAATTCCCAGATGGTCGGGATTTAAACAGAGTGTTTCCAGGGATAAAGAAAGGCTCACTTGCCAGTCGTGTGGCTTTTGAGTTAACAACTGAGATAGTTACAGAAGTAGACTTTATCTTAGACTTCCATACAGGTGGTGCTGGCAGATTTAACGCGCCTCAAATACGTATTGCTAAAAACAATCCGGAATTGGATCAATTGGCAAAAATTTTTGGAGCCCCTTTTGTGCTTTATTCCAAACATTTAAAAAAATCTTTTAGGAATACTTGTTTTAAATTGGGCAAAACCATGTTGTTGTTTGAAGGAGGCAAATCGTTTCACATAGATAATAACGTGACCAATACTGCTGTAAATGGAGCCAAACGGATTTTGCACCATTTTGGCATGTTGCAAACCAAATTCAAGGTTACAGCACCAAAAAAAGAAAGTCTGTTTATAACAGGTGGAAAATGGCAACGTGCTAATTATTCTGGTATGTTTAAAGCTTCTGCTATTATAAGTACAAAAGTAACAAAAGGTGATATTATTGGAAATATTACAGATCCATATGGTCAATTTAACCATTTTGTTAAAGCAAACCATACTGGTTATATCATTAATGTGAATGAATCTCCCATTGTGTATCAAGGGGATGCCCTGTTTCATATTACCACCAAATTGAAAAAGTAATTTTATATGACCAAAGCCGAATTGCGAAAAACCTATAAGCTTAAACGTCAGGAATTATCTTCTGAAACTGTTGAAGAGTTTAGCCTGCAGATTGCCAATAGGCTTTTAACGCTTCCTATTTGGGATTTTTCTTTTTATCATATTTTTCTTTCCATTGAAGAACTTAAAGAGGTAAATACCGATTATTTATTGAACATACTTTCAGGCAAGGATAAACATATTGTGATTTCCAAAAGCGATTTCACTACAAACACAATGATCCATTTTCTGTTAACAGACAGTACCGTAATCAAGAAAAACGCATACAACATTCCAGAACCACTAGATGGAATTGAGGTTCCTGCACAAAACCTAGAAGTGGTCTTTATACCTCTTCTTGCTTTTGATGAGGAAGGCCATAGAGTTGGTTATGGCAAAGGCTTTTATGATTCTTTTTTAGCTGAATGCAAACCGGAAACCCTTAAAATTGGGGTGTCTTTTTTTGAAGCAGAAACTAAAATTGAAGATATTTTTAAGGGTGACATGGCTTTGGATTATTGCGTGACTCCTAAACAGGTTTATAGATTTTAATCAGTCTTTGGAGAATGCTTTTTTATTAAAAAAGACAAGCAACCCAAAACCTGTACTAATGGCTACATCTGCCACATTGAAAACAGGTTCGAAAAAGGTGAAATATTGTCCTCCATAAAACGGCAACCATTCCGGCAAATAGCCTTTCCAAATAGGGAAATAAAGCATATCCACCACTTTACCATGCAATAATGTATCGTAACCCCCTTCTGGAGGCAAGAAAGAAGCTACTTGCCCAAAACTGTCATTAAATAAAACGCCATAAAAAACGGAGTCTAGAATATTACCTAAAGCGCCTGCAAAAATGAAAACAATGGCCCAAATAAGCACAGGTGATTGTTGTTTTTTTACGGCATCATACAACCAGTAGCCAATGCCAAAAATGGCTACTATCCTAAAAATAGTTAAAGATAATTTAGCTGTTCTATCAGAAATAAAAGATATAAAATCACTCAATTTGGTTCCCCAAGCCATGCCATCGTTTTCCACAAAATAAATTCTAAACCACGACAGTACTTTTAGCTCTTCGCCAATAACAAAATGTGTTTTAATATAAATTTTGCTTATTTGGTCTATGAACAAAATAAGAACGATAAAAAGAATGGATTTTTTTAGGGTCATAACATATAGAACGTCTGCCTGTTGGCAGACAGGAAAGTGGAAACCTTTTTAATGGTAGTTGAAATCTTTGAGCAAAAATAAACATATTATTCAGATTTGCTTATCCTTATGTTGCCGTTTATTGAATTTAAGGTTATTTGGTTGTTTCCGTTCCCCAAAACGGCTTGATCTACTTTCCCATGTTTGCTTGAAGCCTCAGCAGTAGCTTGATGGGTTTCCACTTCAATATCTCCATGAATGGTATTTACCAAAAGGTCTCCTTTAAAGCTCTTTGCAAAAAAGGAGCCATTCATGAGTTCTGTGGTTACCTTATTGTAATTGCCAAACAAAAATACCGATGCTATACTACTGGAAATGGATAAATTCAATTGTTCTGGAATCACTAATTTATATTCTACAGAAAGTACTTTGTGTGCACTCAGTTTATCATTGTCTGCAACAAATAAAGGCTGATATATACTGGAAATATAAAGCGTATTGCTTTTAATTTGGGTGATTAAAACAACCTCTTCGCTATGTTCTCCTTCTGCTAAAGATCGTATGGATATGGTTTGGGTTTTTGCTGTTTCAATATGCATTTTAAAAACCATATCTCCATTAATTACCAATGTAGAAACCCCTTTGGAAGAAAACGATTTATTGGTTACTTTTTGAGCCTGGGCCTGCAAAGCCAAAAAAAAGAGAATGAGGTAGAGAACCTTTTTCATATTGCAAAAATAAAATTATAAAAGCCCATAATGGGCATTTGGCAAACAATGACCACATCTATCACATATTTAAGTAGCTAGACCACAGGGTCTTGATAAAATTTAAAAAAATGAAAAAACGCTTCATTTCTTGAAGCGTTTAGATTTATTGAATGGTATCCTTTTTTTAATTGGAATCTTATTGCTGCATATTTTTGGCTTCAATACTTAAGGTTGCATGAGGTACCAATTTTAAACGATCTTTGTTTATTAGTTTTCCTGTTACCCTACAAACACCATAGGTTTTGTTCTCAATTCTAATAAGCGCATTTTTAAGGTCACGAATAAATTTTTCCTGTCTTATGGCCAACTGCGAATTAGCTTCTTTACTCATGGTTTCACTACCTTCCTCAAACGCTTTAAAAGTTGGGGACGTATCGTCTGTTCCATTATTTAAGTCGTTCATATATGCACTTTTTATTAAATCTAAATCGTGTTTTGCTTTTTCAATTTTCTCTTGAATCAATGCTTTAAACTCTGCTAAATCCTTGTCTGAATACCTAACGTTTAATTCTTCTGCCATGTTCTTAATGTTTTTGAATAAATAATCTGGTGTTTACATCGTCAAATACAACTTCTATACCATTATTTACTTGATCTATAATTTCTAATTCTTCTGTTAAAGTTTCTGCTTTAATATACAACATATTTGTTTGTACAGCATCCACTATCTTTTCATCTTTTTGTAGCATTACGTTTATTCTGTCTGTCACTTCAAAACCTGAATCTTTACGTAAATTTTGAATACGATTAACGAGCTCACGAGCAATCCCTTCTTTTCGTAAATCCTCAGAAATGGTAACATCCAGGGCAACTGTTAATGCGCCTTCGTTGGCCACCAACCAACCTTCTATGTCTTGCGATGTGATCTCTACATCTTCAAGTCCTAAAGTAATACTTTTTCCGTTAATTTCAACCTCAATTTGGCCACTTTGCTCGATTTTTTTAATGTCTTCAGCAGTAAAACCAATAATGGTATTGGCTATCAATTTCATATCCTTACCAAAACGAGGTCCCAGAGCTTTAAAATTAGGTTTTATTTGTTTTACCAAAATATCTGAAGCGTCTTCCAGGAGTTCTATTTCCTTAACGTTTACTTCGTGTTTAATTAGGTTAGCAACAGCTAAAATCTCTTCCTTTTGTTGTTTGGAATCAATAGGAATCATGATTTTCTGCAATGGCTGACGCACTTTAATCTTTTCTTTGGCCCTTAACGACAAAACCAAAGACGATATTATTTGTGCAGCTTCCATTTTACGTTCCAGGCTCTTGTCTACATAACTGTTGTTAAACACAGGAAAATCTGCTAAATGAACACTCTCAAATGCTTCCTTCTGGGTAACCGAATTTAAATCCATGTACAATCTATCCATAAAGAATGGTGCAATTGGCGCTCCTAATTTGGCAATGGCAACCATACAGGTATAGAGGGTTTGATATGCCGAAATTTTATCTGCCTGATAATCCCCTTTCCAAAAACGTCTTCTGCTTAAACGCACAAACCAATTGCTTAAATGGTCTTGGGTAAAATCTGAAATAACCCTTGCTGCTTTTGTTGGCTCATAGTCTGCATAAAATGCATCCACTTTTTGAATCAAGGTATGTAATTCTGAAAGTATCCATCTATCAATTTCGGGTCTTTCGTTTAAAGGGATATCGGCTTCGGTATAACTGAAGTTGTCCAAATTAGCATACAAAGTAAAAAAAGAATAGGTGTTGTAAAGCGTTCCGAAGAATTTGCGTTTAACCTCCTCAATTCCATCCACGTCAAATTTTAGATTGTCCCAAGGATTGGCATTGGCAATCATGTACCAACGGGTGGCATCGGCACCATAAGTGGATAGAGTTTCAAAAGGGTCTGTGGCATTCCCAAGACGTTTGGACATTTTTTGTCCGTTTTTGTCGAGAACCAAGCCGTTTGAAACCACATTTTTATAGGCAACCGAATCGAACACCATGGATGCAATGGCATGAAGGGTATAGAACCAACCACGAGTTTGGTCGACACCTTCTGCAATAAAATCGGCTGGGAAAGCCTTTTTCTCATCAATTAAGTCGGCGTTCTCAAACGGGTAATGCCATTGTGCATAAGGCATGGAACCAGAATCGAACCAAACGTCAATTAAATCGGCTTCCCGTTTCATGGGTTGACCACTTTTTGAAACTAGAACAATTTCATCAACGATATTTTTATGCAAATCAATTTTTGCATAGTTTTCTTCAGAATTGTCTCCTACTTCAAAATCTTCGAAAATATCTTTTGCTAAAACGCCTGCTTCAACAGCACGTTTCATTTCAGTTTTAAGCTCTTCTACGGAACCAATACAAATTTCTTCTTTTCCATCTTCGGTTCTCCAGATTGGCAAAGGGATTCCCCAATAACGTGATCGGGATAAATTCCAATCGTTGGCATTGGCCAACCAGTTGCCAAAACGTCCTGTACCTGTTGCTTTTGGTTTCCAATTGATGGTTTCGTTCAATTCGAACATACGTTCTTTTACATCAGTTACTTTTATAAACCAAGAATCCAATGGATAGTAAAGAATGGGTTTATCTGTTCTCCAACAGTTTGGATAACTGTGTTTGTATTTTTCAACCTTAAAGGCTTTGTTCTCTTCTTTTAATTTAATGGCTAGTTCCACATCTACCGAACGCTCTGGTGCTTCGCCATCGTTGTAATACTCATTTTTTACATATTTGCCTGCAAACTCTCCCATTTCCGGTCTGAATTTTCCTTGCAAGTCCACAAGAGGTACTAAATTTCCATGGTCGTCTTTCACCAACATTGGTGGCACTTCTGGTGAGGCTTGTTTGGCAACCAAGGCATCGTCTGCTCCAAAGGTTGGTGCTGTATGTACAATTCCTGTTCCGTCTTCTGTAGTTACAAAGTCCCCAGAAATTATGCGAAAGGCATTTTCTGGATTGTCGTTTGGTAAGGCATATGGCAAAAGTTGTTCGTAGGTGATTCCTACTAAATCTTTCCCTTTAAATTCTTTGACAACGTAATATGGAATTTTTTTATCTCCGGATTTATAATCTAATAATTCTGGTTTTGTTTCAACTCTTTTAAATTTTCCATCGAATTGATTATTAACTAAAGACTTAGCTAAAACCACATTTATAGGTTCAAAAGTATATTGGTTGTACGTTTCAACCAACACATAATCTATTTTTGGCCCAACTGTTAACGCTGTGTTACTTGGTAAGGTCCAAGGTGTTGTGGTCCAGGCCAAAAAGTAAATTGTTCCTTCATTTTTTAAGAAATCAGGCAAAGCGTCTTCTTTTGCTTTAAATTGGGCAACAACCGTTGTATCTGTAACATCTTGATAGGTTCCTGGCTGGTTCAACTCATGCGAACTTAATCCAGTACCTGCTTTTGGTGAATAAGGTTGAATTGTGTAACCTTTGTACAAGAGGTTTTTGTTATAAATCTGTTTTAACAACCACCAAACAGATTCCATATATTTGGGTTCGTAGGTAATGTAAGGATTGTCCATATCTACCCAATAACCCATTTTTTGTGTAAGGTCGTTCCACACATCTGTATAGCGCATGACTGCTTTTCTACAGGCTGCGTTGTAATCTTCTACTGAAATGGTTTTCCCAATATCTTCTTTGGTAATTCCTAATTCTTTTTCAACACCAAGTTCAATAGGTAATCCATGTGTGTCCCAACCAGCTTTACGCTTCACCTGAAAGCCTTTCATGGTTTTATATCGAGGAAAGATATCTTTGATGGCACGAGCCAATACGTGATGCACACCTGGCAAACCGTTGGCAGAAGGAGGTCCTTCAAAAAACACAAAGGGTTTGTTGCCTTCTCTGGTTGTGACGCTTTTTTCAAAAATGTTATTTTCCTGCCAATAGTTGCTTATTTCATTTGCTACATTTGGCAAGTCAAGTCCTTTATATTCAGGGAATTTTGTACTCATTGTATCATTCATTCTTTTCGACCTGCGAAAATAATGATTTTTAGTAAAATAGGCATTGAAATATAGGTTTTTAAACTATAAAGTTTACCAAATCCTCAATTTTAGAAATCAATTGAATTTTAATAACCGTGTTTTTAAGGGATATTTTATTGTATTTAGAGACAAAAATGGTTGAGAAGCCTAATTTTTCGGCTTCAAGGATACGTTGTTCCACACGTTGTACCGGACGGATTTCCCCAGATAAGCCAACCTCTGCAGCAAAACAGAAATCTTTTGGCAAGGCTTCGTCTTCGTTGGAGGATAGAATGGCTGCAACCACTGCTAAATCGATTGCTGGATCGTCCACAGTAATGCCTCCTGTAATGTTTAAAAACACGTCTTTTGCTCCCAATCTAAAACCTGCTCGTTTTTCTAAAACTGCCAAAAGCATGTTTAAACGTTTGGCATTAAAACCAGTTGCCGAACGCTGTGGTGTTCCGTAAACTGCAGTACTTACCAAGGCCTGAACCTCGATCATTAAAGGCCTCATGCCTTCTAAAGTTGCTGCAACTGCATTTCCAGACAGTTCTTCGTCTTTTTTGGAAATCAATATTTCACTAGGATTGGAAACCTCTCTTAAACCCGAGCCTTGCATTTCGTAAATTCCCAACTCATTGGTTGAGCCAAAACGGTTTTTATGGGCTCGCAATATTCTAAACACATGGTTCCTGTCGCCTTCAAATTGTAAAACCGTATCAACCATGTGTTCTAAAATTTTTGGTCCAGCAATGTTACCATCTTTGGTTATATGCCCAATTAGAATGACTGGAGTTGCCGTTTCCTTTGCGAATTTAATCAGTTCGGTTGTGCATTCCTTTATTTGGGAAATACTTCCCGAAGACGACTCTATATAATCGCTATGCAAAGTCTGAATAGAATCTATAACTACAATATCTGGTTCTAAAGCCTCAATTTGCTTGAAGATGTTTTGTGTTTTTGTTTCGGTTAAAATATAACAATTGCTGCTATTTGGATTGATGCGTTCGGCACGCATTTTTATTTGTTTCTGACTTTCTTCGCCAGAAACATATAGGGTTTTATAAGCCAATTTTAAGGCTATTTGAAGCAACAAGGTACTTTTTCCAATGCCAGGTTCGCCTCCTAACAATATTAATGAACCAGGAACAATCCCTCCTCCCAACACGCGATTGAATTCTTGGTCGCTTGTAACCATCCTGGCTTCTTGGGATACATCAATTTCGTTAATTAATAAGGGTTTTGAAACACGTTTTGATGCTGAAGTTGCTGTTTTCCAATCGCTTTTCTCTGCTTTTTGTACCACCTCTTCTGCTATGGTATTCCATTCCTTGCAAGCTGTACATTGCCCTTGCCATTTGGAATATTGCGTGCCACAATTTTGGCAAAAAAAAGTTGTCTTTACTTTAGCCATAAGCTTCTTCTTATCTATTTTTGGAGAGAGGTTATATCGATTTAAAAAAATCGGAAAAATTAATAGCCAAAATCTGCTTTTATCTCTTCTGCTTTTTCAAGAACCAAATCTTTGGTAACACCTCCTATTTCCTCTAAAACATAAGCCGATTGATAGGTTTTCATGGCTTTTTTAGGTTCTCCTGTTTCTTCATAAAAACGAGCCAAGTAATAGCTTCCCAACATGGTTTCTGGATATTGTTTTCTGGCTATTTTTCCTAGGTCTTCATAATATTGAAATTGCTCTGTTTTTTCTATGGCAGCTTCTATGGCTTTAAAATCGTTTACAAGAATTTGTTTGTCTATGCCAAAAAGATCGCGTATGGTTTGATATTTTTCCTCTAAATACAAAACAGGAGAAGATTCCAACTTTAAAATAGTGTCTTTATATTCTTGTTTGCTGATGGGTTGATAGACCAAAAATATTTTTTGTAAGGCATCTGGAATCACGTAAGCAGGCAAAGCATAATGAGATGGCTCTTCCAGTGTTTTGAAATTGTAAAGAACATTTTTATTGTCTATTCCTGAAATGGCCGTGTTTAAAGCTTCAGAACCTGCTTTTAAAGAGGCCACATCGTTATTGGAGGTTGCTAAATAATAAAATATTTTGGTTTGAAATTTTGTCAGTCTTTCAGGAATATAGCTGGTCATCTCTGGTGCCAAATCTGGACTTATTACTATATAAGCCTTAAACAACGGATCGCCTTTTAACAAATAGTAATTAATGAAATTTGCTGTTTCGCCATGACCAACAGCCACTCTAAAGTTTTCGGTTCTGTAGGTTTTTTCTAAGTGAGGTATCAATTCCATTCCAACAAACTCGAAAAAAGCAGCACCCGTTTCTATAGGCAAGGAATTCTGTTCAGAATAATACATGTCTGCCTCTCTGCTATCTACTTGATTCACACCTACCACAATAGCGTCTGGCATGTCATCCCAATACGCATAATAGTCTACGTTTCCTGCAACAGCTTCAAACATATAATCGCCATCAAACACCATAATTATTGGATATTTTTTATCTGGATTCGCGTCGTAACCTCTTGGGAGTTGAATTTTTATTTCGCGTGTTTCACCCAGTTTTGCAGAGTTAAATGGCTCATATATAACTTGCGCTTCAATAAATTGCATACAAGCAATAAAGACTAATAAGTAGATATGTTTTTTCATGTGTTTATATTTATTGTTTTTCAAAGGTCACATGTAACATCCCCATAATCATTCCACTGTGTGACAAAATTTTTGGTCATGGATGTTTCATTTTAACATGGTTAAGGATGCCATGCAAGGTAATAAATTACCT
>NZ_CAXATZ010000021.1:0-45049 GCF_963971605.1 uncultured Xanthomarina sp. | reverse complement strand
GCAGGAGTAAAGTGGATTGCAGATTTTAGGGACCCTTGGACAACCATTGGTTACCACAAGCAATTAAAACTGACCAAGTTTGCTAAACAAAAGCACAAAGCCTTAGAGAAGAAAGTGCTGCAATCTGCCAATCAGATTATTGTAACCAGTAGTGTTACCAAAAAGGAATTTGAACAGGTTACCAGCAAGCCTATTGCTGTTATCACCAACGGCTACGATACACATACTGTTTCCAACCCTCCTTTGGATACATTTTTTAGTTTGGCTCATATAGGTTCGTTGTTGGCTAAACGAAATCCAAAGGTTTTATGGCAAGTTTTAAAAGAACTTGTTGATGAAAACAAGGATTTTGCCAAAGACCTACAATTGCATTTTGTTGGTTCTGTTAGTGAAGATGTGCTTGCATCCATAGATTCTTTTGGTTTAAGTAATTATGTATATAATCATAGCTATGTTACACATAATAAGGCAATTGAGTTTCAAAAAAAATCTCAAATATTATTGTTGATTGAAGTGGATTCTGAAGAAACCAAATGCATTATTCCAGGAAAATTGTTTGAGTATATGATATCAAACAGACCAATTTTAGCCTTGGGGCCCGAAGCATCGGATATTGAAACCCTGATTAAGGAAACAAATACAGGAGTATATTTTAATTATCACGACCATGAAGCCCTTAAAAAAACACTTATAAAGTATTATGGAGCGTTTCAAGAAGGTACACTGCAAGCACATGCCATTGGCTTGCAAAAATATAGTAGAAAAAACCTAACGGAATCTTTATCTAAATTGATTTTATGGGAGTAGTTGTCAACCAATCCATTAAAAACACAATTGTTACTTACCTTGGTTTTGGTATTGGGGCCATTAATGTCTTGTTTTTATATACTTCCTTTTTAAGCGATGAATATTTTGGGTTGGTAAGTTATTTGCTTTCCACAGCCAACATTATGATGCCTTTAATGGCTTTTGGAGTGCACAATACCATTGTAAAGTTTTATTCTTCTTTTAAAACCAAACAATCACAAAACAGCTTTTTAACCCTTATGTTGTTTTTGCCTTTGCTTGTTATTATTCCTTTTGGTCTTATTGGACATTTTGCATTTTCTTATATTAGTAGTTGGTTGGCTGCAGATAATAAAATTGTGGTAGACTATGTCTGGCTTATTTATATTGCGGCCATTACTTTTGCCTATTTTGAAGTGTTTTATGCCTGGTCCAAGGTGCAAATGCAAACGGTTTTTGGCAATTTCATGAAAGAAGTATTTCATAGACTATGTACAACCTTATTGCTTTTAATGCTTCATGCTGGTTACCTTAGTGTAAATCAGTTTATTTACAGTGTGGTGGGCGTTTATACATTACGAATGCTAATCATGAAACTGTATGCTTTTAGTCTAAGATTGCCTAAATTAAAATTTGAAAGGATTCCCAATGTTTCAAGAATTTTAAAATATACGACCTTAATTATTGTGGCAGGCTCTGTGGCCAATGTGATATTGGAAATTGATAAATTCATGATCAATCGCTACGAAGCCATTGAAAATGTGGCTTACTATGGTGTTGCCATTTACATTGCTACAGTTATTGGTGTACCTTATCGCTCAATGTATCAAATTGTAAACCCTTTAACAGCCAAACTTTTAAACGAGAAAAACAAAATAGATCTAAAAATTCTTTATCAGAAAAGTTCTTTGACCTTATTTATCATCAGTGGATTTATTTTTTTAATGATTATTTTGAACATCAATGAGCTTTACAAACTCATCAATGAGAGTTATGTTGACGGTTTGATCGTTGTTTTTATAATTGGTTTAACAAAGTTGTCAGACAGTTTATTGGGAAACAACAACGCCATACTTTTTAATAGCGATTATTATAGAATGGTTTTGGTTTTGGGTGTTCTTCTGGCTGTTTTAACCATAGTTTTGAACATGGTTTTTATTCCTTTATATGGTATTAATGGAGCTGCATTTGCAACTTTTATTGCTATTTTAATCTATAACATCTCAAAAATCCTTTTTGTGTATTTTAAATTTAAGATATTGCCTTTTTCGGCAAATACCATAAAGGTAGTTTTACTTCTTTTAGTTTGTTTGGGTGTCTTTTATTTCTGGGATTTTAAGTTTCATCCCGTTTTAAACATAGCTCTTAAAAGCTTGCTCATAACTATGTTTTACGGCTTTGTGGTTTATGCATTGCATTTGTCTGATGACATTTCCATACTGTTGAATAAAATTTTCAGAAAAAACAAGCATACTTCTTAAAAAAAGGAAAATCCCACAACGTTGCTTTGAGGCAAACGGGTTGCAGGACTTTCCAAACTAACCAACCAAAAACTAATTATCTTTTGCTTCTTGTATTTGAAGCGACTTGTCTGTTTTTTTGTGCTTTATTATATGTACGATTGTTTGACGACTTTGGTTTTCTTTCAATCTTATTATTTTTTACCACAGGTCTTGTTTTTAAATTCCTGCTTTGTGTTCTAGGTTTGGTAACAACTTGATTGTTGGTCCTAGGCTTTACAATTTGAGCATCCTTACGTGTTTTTATTGGTTTGGAAGCTTGTCTAGGTTTTGTAGCCACTTGATTCCTTGGTCTAGGTGTACTAGTTATGGAATTTTCTCTAGGACTAACGGTATTTTGTCTTCTAGGTATTATACCTGTCTGTGTGTTTGCTTTTGGAGACTGAGCCCCAAGATCACGTCTAGGTATGCTATTTGCATGATTTGGTCTTGTGGCCAACTCACTTCTTCTGGTAATGTTTTGGCCTCTTCTGCTTGCTACAGCAGTTGTACGTCTGTAATTATTGACATAAGGCTTATAATAGGTGTATCTTACAGGGTTGTAATATTTTCTGTATGGTCTGTGGTAAACCACACAATGGTTATAAGCTGGAACTCTGTAATAATTGTGCCAAGGTCTATAAACATAATATGGGTTAAATACATTGATGTAGCCTGTGTAATGCGAAAATTTTCTATAAGAATTGTAGTGAATGTAAAGGCCTCCAATTCTAGATACATACCCAAAACCATTATATGTTATAAATACATTGCCAATTTGACTTACACGACCATAAAAATCATAATAAATAGGAACGTGTTCCACTTGGATGATGGCTCCAAATTTATCGTATTGTAAAAATGGATTGTAATCATATCCAGAATTGAAACTGATGCTTATACCTGGGGCATATACATTGACTTTTGGACCGTAAGATGGCATGTAAAAATCGAACTGACCATCAGGAAACACCGAAAATTCAATGCCATTTTCAACAAATATGAAAGAATTACCATAACCTCTCAAAGTTGTTGTATTATCTATTTGGTTTGGTTTGTTGGTAGTTGTTGCGCTAACAGTCAGTCCGCCTAGAACCAAAGCTGTTATTAAAAACATAAATTTTTTCATAATTGTTAGATTTAATTTGAAACGTGTTAAGTATAAAACAAACAACATGCCAAAAAATGTTAACAAATAGGAAGAGCTTTATAAGCCTCTATAAAACAGTGTGTTGTTGTTTGTGTTTTATTATTCATTTCAAATACCTTTCATAGGGCTACTTAAAAAATATTATTTAAATTAGAGCTTTTTGTATTTGAAACTGGAAAAATTAAAACATAAAACAACCGTTAAAATCAATTTTGCATTTTTTTTTATGGATTCCAGTATCAAAAATGACGAATGTAACACAGTACCATGGATAGATGGATCCAGATAAACACGTTGGACAAAAGATACTAAACTTTTGCTTTTTGAAAGAAATTAAAATGTCGTAAAATAGAGATAATGAAACCCATAAAATATTTGATATTGTGTGCTTTAATTCTGCTTATATGCACTTGTTCAGGAACCAAAAACCTTGGAACAGAAGACGGTTTCTCGTTTTCAAAAGAAGAACGAGCCATTATCATGCAAGCAGATAGTTCAGTTCCTATGCGAGTATTTAAAATAGACTCCAAACAAGACTCCCTTCTTTTAAGAACAAAAAGTTCTCCAGTTCATGCAAACCCCAAGGATCCTGTTTTACAAAATTTTGTAAATAGATTATTTAGAACTGTTAGGGACAGCGTGTCTTTAGGGGTTGGAATTGCAGCACCACAAGTGGGAATTTTAAAGAATATTATTTGGGTTCAAAGGTTTGATAAAGAGGAATTTCCGTTTGAAGTGTATTTAAATCCTAAAATCATCTTATATTCTGAACAAAAACAAACATTCACCGAAGGTTGTTTGTCCATTCCTAATAGAACTGAAACCTTAAACAGTAGAGCTTACTCCATTGAAATAACCTATGATAGCATGGAGAACAAAAAGCATACTGAAACGGTTGAAGGTTTTACAGCAGTAATTTTTCAGCATGAAATAGATCATTTAAATGGCATTTTATACTTGGACCATTTGGAAAAAGAAATAAAAGATTCCAATTAGAAATTTGTTTTTAAAATAACACTTTTCATACTTTTATAAAAACATTAAGAACTCATGTCATCCAAGCAAACCACATGCAAAAACTGTGAAAATCCATTTGAAAGTGAGTTTTCTTATTGTCCTCATTGCGGACAAAAGCAAAACGACGAGTTAACCTTAGGCGTGTTGTTTTATAACACCATAAGCAATTATTTTTCTTTCGATGCTCGTTTTTTTAAAAGTTTCATTCCCTTAATGCTCAAACCTGGTTTTTTGGCTAGAAAGTTTGTGGAAGGTAAAAGGTTACTGTATTTGCATCCAGCACAAATGTATTTGTTTATAGCTATTGTATTTTTCTTTTTATTTTCCTTTAATGCCAATGAACAAGCTAGGAAAATAGATAAAGGTCTTTCAGAAGTTTTTGAGGAAAATACAAACAAAAAGGACTTAACAGATGAAGAAGTCCAAGCAAAAATAACCAGGGATTCGTTGGATAGGGAGAAAGCTCGTGCCACACTTCAAAAAATGTCCATTTATTCTGGTATGACAGAACAACAAATAGATTCTTTGGTTAATGGTGAAGATTTCAGCAACCAAAAAAACAATATCAGTCTTGGTTCTGCAGAAACAGATTCTTTGATAAAAATCAATGCACCAGATAAAGAAATATTAAAATCCATGGGAATGCAAGAAACGGATAGTGCTTTTAAAAAGCGTTTGTACGCACAATGGCTCAAGTTTCTGAAGTCCAAACAAGGAGGCAGCATCCTTCAAACTTTTTATGATACGGTTCCCATTGCCATGTTTTTTGTATTGCCTCTGTTTGCTTTGCTGTTAAAACTATTTTACAGAAAAAGTGGTCGTTATGCGCACCAATTGGTGTTTAGCTTTTACTTTTTTGCCTTTATATTTACGGTTTTTAGCATTCTTGTTGGTATTAACTTGATAAAAGATATTCCAGATTGGATAGACACCATTTTGGTATTTTCAATATTTATTTATTTCATCATGGCCTTAAAACGATTTTATCAGCAAAGTTGGATTAAAAGTTTTTTTAAAGGAAGCATGATAACAATGATGTTTTTTCCTATACTATTTTTAGTAGCCATAGCTGTGGTCTTTTTTGCTTTTATGTTTTATTAGAGTTTTTCTTTTAAATACTTGCCAGTAATAGATTCTTTGTTAGCCACAATTTCTTCAGGTGTTCCCGAAGCCACTAAATAACCTCCATTTTCGCCACCTTCAGGTCCTAGGTCGATAATGTGGTCTGCACATTTTATCAATTCCAGATTATGTTCTACCACTAAGATGGAATGCCCTTTATCAATCAAGGCATTAAAAGATTTTAAGAGTTTTTGTATATCGTGAAAGTGTAATCCGGTTGTAGGTTCATCAAAAATAAACAAGGCATTGTCACTTTTGGATCCTTTGCCTAAAAACGATGCCAATTTAATACGTTGTGCTTCACCACCAGAAAGGGTAGAAGAGCTTTGCCCCAAAGTTACGTAGCCCAAACCAACGTCTTGTAAAGGTTGCAGTTTGGTGTGTATTTTTGTTTGTTCATGTTTTTCAAAAAAGGCAATGGCATCATCAATGGTCAGGTTTAAGACATCATCTATGGATTTGTCTTTAAATGTAACTTCCAACACTTCCTTTTTAAAACGTTTGCCGTTGCAGGTTTCACAAGTTAAATGCACATCTGCCATAAACTGCATCTCTATGGTTACTTCGCCTTCGCCTTTACAGGTTTCACAACGTCCTCCATCTACATTGAATGAAAAATGCTTGGCTTGATAATTTCTAATTTTGCTTAATTTTTGATTGGCAAAAAGCGCTCTTATATCGTCGTATGCCTTGATATAAGTCACAGGATTTGATCTTGACGAACGACCAATGGGATTTTGATCTACAAATTCAATCTGTTTGATATTGCTGAAATTTCCAGTCAATTCTGAAAACTGTCCAGGTTTATCACCAAAATCGGTAAGTTTTTTTTGTAATGCAGGATATACTATTTTTTTAACCAAAGTACTTTTGCCACTTCCTGATACACCAGTAATAACGGTTAACATGCCAAGAGGAATGGTAACATCAATGTTTTTTAAGTTGTTTTCCCTAGCACCCAAAATATCCACATGATATTTGGAGGTCCTACGTTTTTCAGGAACTTTGATTTCTAGTTTGCCATTTAAATATTGGGCTGTTAAAGAATTGGATGCCAAAATATCTTGATAGGTTCCAGCTGCAACAACTTCACCACCAAAGGTTCCTGCTTCTGGACCAATATCAATAATTTCATCGGCTTCCTTCATAATGTCTTCATCGTGTTCCACCACAATTACTGTGTTCCCAAGATTTCTAAGCGATTTTAAAACGCCAATCAATCTTTCGGTGTCTTTAGGATGCAAGCCAATACTTGGTTCGTCAAGAATATACATGGAGCCAACCAAACTGCTCCCAAGCGATGTGGCTAAGTTTATACGCTGGCTCTCACCACCAGAAAGGCTGTTTGATTTTCGGTTTAATGTAAGATAATTTAAACCAACATTTTCTAAAAACAACAAACGGTTATTGATTTCTTTAAGCAGGCGTTCGGCTATTTTTAAATCGTAATCGTTTAATTCCAGTTTGTCAAAGAAATCCGTTAATTTGTTAAGAGGCAAATCTACCAAATCGGTAATGGTAGCTCCACCAATTTTTATGTATTCCACCTCTGGTCTTAAACGTTTTCCCTTACATGCCTTGCATTTGGTTTTTCCTCTGTAGCGAGACAACATGACACGGTTTTGTATTTTATAGGCCTTGGCTTCAAGTTCAGCAAAAAAGCTGTTTAGACCTTCAAAATAGCTGTTGCCATCCCAAATAAGCTGTTTTTGTTCTTCAGTTAGCTGAAAATAAGGTTTGTGTATCGGAAAATCGAACTTATGCGAATTGTTCACCAATTGGTCTCGATACCAACTCATGCTTTCGCCACGCCAAGGAAATATGGCATTTTCATAAACAGATAAGGCTGTGTTAGGAACAACCAAATCCTCATCAATCCCGATAATGTCTCCATAACCTTCGCATTTGGGACAGGCACCATATGGATTGTTAAAACTGAATAAATGTACGTTTGGTTCCAAAAAATCCAAACCATCCAATTCAAACTTATTACTAAAAAAATGTTGTTTGTTGTCTTTTAAAGATTCCACATAGCATTCGCCTTTTCCTTCAAAAAAGGCTGTTTGTATGGCATCTGCCAATCGGTTGTAAAAATCTTCTTCGGTTTTTGTAATAATCCTGTCCACAACTAAAAAGACAGTGTCTTGCTTGGAGATGGTATCGACTTCTTCAATTCTTACAACCTCATTTCCAATTTTTATTCTGGCATAGCCTTGTTGCTGTAATACTTTAATCTTGTCTTCCATGGTTCGTCCTTTTTCAAGATGAATAGGAGCAAGGAGAAGTAGTTTTTCGCGTTCGTTGTAGGTTTTAATAAAATTTAAAACATCGGAAACCGTATCTTTTTTAACTTCCCTTCCGGATTTTGGCGAATAGGTTTTGCCAATTCGTGCGAAAAGTAATTTTAAATAATCGTAGATTTCGGTGGAAGTTCCAACGGTAGAACGTGGATTGGTGGAATTTACTTTTTGTTCTATGGCAATGGCTGGCGCTATACCTTTTATATAATCCACTTTAGGCTTATTGAGCCTTCCTAAAAACTGTCGTGCATAACTGGATAAGCTTTCCACATATCTGCGTTGTCCTTCAGCGTAAAGCGTATCGAAAGCCAAACTGGATTTTCCAGAACCGGATAAACCAGTTATAACCACCAATTTGTTTCTGGGGATTATTACATTTACATGTTTTAAATTGTGCAGACTGGCACCTTTAATAATGATGTTTTCTTTTGGATTTACTTGGGAAATATCGGTTGTCATAAATAGTTATAGCAATAATTTTGCAAAGATACTATAAGTAAATCAGCCTAAAAAATTGTTCCTTATCGAATATTTTTTTAGAAATAATAAAATTTTATTTGCAAAATACAAATGATTGTTGTTATATTTGGGACTTACTAAACTTATAATCACACGTCTAGCCTATAGCATAATATTACTTTTAAAATAGTTTAAACCCCAGACATAAAGGGCTTCTTTATGTTTAAAGTAATGATTATGCAAAACGAACTTATCACTGATGCTACTTTGGTTAGTAACTACATCCAAGGAGAGGAACCTGCTCTAGAGGTTTTAATTAATAGGCACAAGCAACGTATTTACAGCTTTATTTATTCCAAAGTTTATGATAAAGATGTGGCCGAAGATATTTTTCAGGACACCTTTATTAAAGTTATAAGAACCTTAAAAAAAGGAAAATATAACGAAGAAGGTAAATTTTTGCCTTGGGTTATGCGCATTGCCCATAATTTGGTGATAGACCATTTTAGAAAAAACACGCGTATGCCCAAATTTAGCAATACTGGAGATTTTAATATTTTTTCTGTGTTGAGCGACAGCACCTTGGATGCCGAACGAAGTATTATAAAAGATCAAGTGGAATCTGATATTAGAAAAGTCATTGAGGAGTTGCCAGAAGACCAAAAGGAGGTTTTGATGATGCGTATGTACAAAGATATGAGCTTTAAGGAAATTTCCGATAAAACAGGTGTAAGTATCAATACAGCCTTAGGGAGAATGCGTTACGCGTTAATTAACATGAGAAAAATAATAGATAAACATAATATAATTTTAACCAATTAAACAATAAAAATAAATTTGCTGCGTTAGGATTGTAAATAAACCCATAAAACATATTTAATGGCAAAACTTTACTCTCAAAAAAATCCCCAAAAGCAAATTGATTTGAACCCAAAAGAGGAAACCATTCAGTTTCTTCTTAATTATTCGAAGGCTTTAAGTGTTATAAATTGTAATAAGATGAAGTTTGAAGCACTTCTCAACTAAACTTTGAAAAAGTCCTAATTAGTCGTTAGGACTTTTTTGTTTTTAATATGTTCATAAAATAGTATGGATTTTATAATATCAGGATACAAAACAAAGTTAGTTAGCCACATACTGTGGGTGTGCTTTTAAAACACTTTTTCTTCCTATGGTTCTGGTAATGATGTCCTTGTTTAAATCCCAACCTCTTGCCGGAGAATACTCTCGTCCATACCAAATTATTTGGAGATGTAAATCGTTCCATAGTTCTTTGGGAAACAAGCGCTTGGCATCTTTTTCTGTTTGAACCACATTTTTACCATTTGTAAATCCCCAACGATACATTAATCTATGTATATGTGTATCTACCGGAAAGGCTGGGATACCAAATGCTTGCGATAAAACAACAGCAGCTGTTTTATGTCCAACAGCAGGTAATTCTTCAAGCTCCTTATAAGTTTTAGGAACTTTCCCATCATGTTTTTCAATAAGTATTTTAGAAAGTCCATGTATGCCTTTGCTTTTCATGGGAGATAAACCTACAGGTTTTATAATTTCTCTAATCTCTTCTACGGTTAATTTTACCATATCATAGGGATTATCGGCTTTTTCAAATAATAAGGGAGTAATTTGATTGACACGTACATCTGTGCTTTGTGCAGATAACAGTACAGCTATGAGTAAGGTGTAAGGGTCTTTATGGTTTAAAGGCACAGGAATGGTTGGATATAACTCGTTTAACTTATTTATAACATAATCTACCTTTTCTTGCTTGGTCATAAGTTGTATTTTTACAAAAATTGAAATTTAAACAAAGATACTATGACAAATTTAAAACCTGGAGATAAAGCACCAAATTTTACTGCCAAAGACCAAGATGGCAACAGCATTTCATTGAATGATTACAAAGGAAAAAAATTAGTCTTGTTTTTTTACCCTAAAGCTAGCACACCTGGCTGTACAGCAGAAGCATGTAATTTAAGCGATAATTATGCTAAATTTCAAAAAGCAGGATACGACATTTTGGGTGTAAGTGCCGATAGCGAAAAAAGACAAAGCAATTTTAAAAATAAATATAACTTTCCTTATCCCTTATTGGCAGATGAAGATAAAAAAGTGATAGAGGCTTACGGAGTTTGGGGTCCAAAAAAGTTTATGGGTAAGGAATACGACGGGATCCATAGAACCACTTTTGTTATTGATGAAGAAGGTATAATTGACGATGTTATTTTAAAAGTAAAGACCAAAACACATTCTGATCAAATATTAAAATAAAAAAAAGCGACCGTTACAGGTCGCTTTTTTTTTATGATTTATGTTGTGGTTATTCATTTCTAAAAACTTCTTCGGCCTCGTAACCAAACAAGCTTTTTTCTTTTATTAATTTAGAGACCCCTTCAGGAAGCATGCTTTCCCAACCATCTTCGCTATCAGAAATCATTTTAAGTACTTTTCTTGAGAATACGGTCAGGTTACTTTCGTCGTAGTCTGTAATGTCTACCACTTTTCCATTGTATTTAAAGAATTTGTACAATTCTTTCATTCTAGGGTGTACCTTTAGGTTTTCACTATTGGTTATGGAACCATCATCATTTAACATAGGATATAAGTACACGCGCAAATCTTTAAAGAATAATTTACCAAAAGCCTCTAGAATGCCACCACTTAGATGACGATAGTATTTTTCATCAAAAATATCAACCAGGTTGTTAACTCCCATGGCAAGTCCCATTCTGCTCTTGGTATACTGAGAGAAATATTCCACCAGTTTATAATATTCTTGGAAATTTGAGATTAAAACGGTTTGCCCTAAAGAACAAAGCAATTTGGCTCTGTCCATAAAATCCTGTTCATCTATTTCGCCTTCAGCACGTAGGTTGGATAAAGTAATTTCAAAAACCACTTGGGTTTTTTCAACATCCACTTTATTCTCTTTAATAAACATGTCGTAAGATCTTTGAAACATGTCCATATTTACCTTTGTTACAGGTCTAAAACTACCACGTAGTGCTAAAATATTTTTTTTGTACAACACTCTGGCAGGAAGTACGTTATTGCCATCTGGAGCAAACATTACGGCATCTGTCATTCCGTTTTTCACCAACTGTAAGCTCATCAAACGGTTGTCCACTTCTTCAAAAACGGGTCCTGAAAAGTTAATGGTATCAATTTCCAGTTGGTCTTTATCCAAATGATCGTATAAATAACGCAACAGTTTTTTAGGTTCGTTATATTTATAGTAAGCGCCATAAATTAAATTGGTCCCCAAAACCCCTAAGGTTTCCTGTTGCAATCGAGCATCGTTTTCTTTAAAACGAAGGTGTAAGGTTATTTCGTTATAGTCTTGGTTTGGTTCTATTTGGTATCTAATCCCTACCCATCCGTGACCTTTGTATTTTTTTGCAAAATCTATTGTGGTAACCGTATTGGCATAAGAAAAGAACAGCTTATTGGGATGTTTGTCTCTGGTTAACCTTTCTTCAATAAGATTTATTTCATGATCCAACATTTTATGTAAACGTGCTTCGGTAACATAACGTCCATCGTCTTCCATACCATAAATGGCATCACTAAAATCTTTATCGTAAGCAGACATAGCTTTCGCGATGGTTCCAGAGGCACCACCAGCTCTAAAAAACTGTCTTACAGTTTCTTGTCCTGCACCAATTTCGGCAAAAGTTCCGTAAATGTGCTCGTTGAGATTTATACGAAGGGCTTTTGTTTTTATCGAAGGTATTTCTTCAAACTCTTTATCGCCTTTTAAGCTAATTTCCATTGTAAATTTGGATTAAATCTTGGTGACAAAGGTATTAAATTACCATGTCAAACAAAAAAATAACCTTATTTTTGTTTCAAAATCATTCGCATTGAAAATTACATTTTTAGGCACAGGAACATCTCAAGGAATCCCAGTTATTGGAAGCACTCATCCTGTTTGTTTAAGTTCAAATTTTAAAGATAAGCGCCTTCGGGTTTCTGTTTTAATTCAATGGGACAACTATACATACGTTATTGATTGTGGTCCTGATTTTAGACAACAAATGCTTAGGGCAGACTGTACTAAAATGGATGGGATATTATTCACTCACGAACATGCAGACCATACAGCAGGTTTGGACGACATTAGACCGTTCTTTTTTAAACAAGGCGATATTCCCATTTATGCCCATAAACGAGTTATAAAGGAACTAAAGCGTAGATTTGACTATATTTTTGAAACCGAAAACAAATATCCCGGAGCTCCCAATGTGCTGATTAACAAAATTAAAAACAAACCTTTTTCACTGCATAATATGAAAGTGGTTCCTATAAAGGGCTTACACTACAATTTACAGGTTTTTGGTTTTAGGTTCGATAGGTTTGCTTACTTAACAGATATGAAAACCATTGAAGACAAAGAAGTTGACAAACTGAAAGGTTTGGATGTATTGGTTGTGAATGCATTGAGAAAAGAACCTCATGTGTCGCACTTTACCCTTGATGAAGCTTTAGCTTTTATAAAAAAAGTAAATCCCAAAAAAGCTTATTTAACACATATCAGTCATTTATTGGGATTTCATGACGAAGTGCAACAACAGTTGCCGGAAAACGTTTTTTTGGCTTACGATAACTTACAAATTACCATATAATGAAGAATAGAATATTTATGTACCTCTTTATTTTTACACTTTTACTAGTTGTATTTCAATATGTGAATTCTAAAAATATCATAAAAAGTTACGATAAAAAATATGAAAGGAGTTTGGAAAAAAACCAAGTCTATCACGATACCATTTCCAATTTAAGGGACGAGGTTCTGGCTCTTTCAGAATTTAAATTAGACCATACCGAAGCTGCCCTAAGCTATTTTGAAGATAGAGGCTATAAAGTGTCTGAACTTATTCCTTTTATAAAAGACGAAATTTACGAACTTAATGTTATGAAAGGAGAGGAACATCCTTTGATTCCTTATGCGTCCATGACAGGTGGAAAAATGCTGATCAATTCCATCAGATTGTTAAACCATAAATGGATCATTGCAAATTTTTCCGATGGAAAATATTGGGGAGAATTATTGATTGGTTATGAAATAACCGAAGACGAGCAATTAAAATTCAAATTGATCGATTCGTTTTTATATCCAACTCAATAACAGTCTAGATTTTATCAGTTAACCACTTTCTGAATTCATGGAAATTTTGTGGTGCCACACCATGGCCAACAGGAAATTCGGAGTAGGTGTGATCAATGTTTAAAGCTTCTAAAAATTTAGGAGCTTTTCTTGCCCACTCTACAGGTAATACTTGGTCCACATTGCCATGAGAACAATAAAAGCTTAAATGGGAATAATCCTTTTCAGAGACATGTTCTGGGATAATATTCGCATTGATATAACCACTCAAGGCAATAACCTGTTTTACTTTTTCTGGATAGGTTAAAGCTACTGCATAACATAAAATAGTGCCTTGGCTAAAACCCAAAAGTGTGACATTGTCTTTGTTTACTGGATATTTGGCACATGCTTCATCTATAAATTCCGCAATTAAATCCCTGGAGGATTTGGCTTGTTCATCATCGCTCCATTTATTTTGTTCTGCATCAAAATTTATGGCATACCAAGCGTTCCCGTAAGGTTGTAATGTATAAGGCGCTTTTAGGGAAATGATAAATAGTTCGTCTGGAAGTTCAGAGGCAAACGAAAATAAATCGTTCTCATCACTTCCATAACCATGGCACATGATCAATAGTGGTGCATTTTCCTTTAAGCTTGAAGGTCTTGTAATATATGATAAACTCAAAATCTATAGTTTTTATTAATTAATGTTTTTAAACCATTCTTGGAATTTTTCACCAATAACAGGAATGGGTCTGGCTTCTCCCTTGGCAGCATAAAACAATCCAAATAACCAGCAAACAAAGGTTACAATCCAAAAACTGGTTCCTAACCAGCTGTTTACATAGGCTTCCACCAAATTTGAAAAAATAAGCATGATGATTAATCCCAGCATTTGCCTTACATGATAAAAGGTAAACGGATTCCTTCTTTCAAGGTTCATGATTATGGCAATTATTAAGCCTACAAAGGTTAAATAACTAACAATAGCAAGTGTTTTTCCTTCTTGAATGGTTTGTTCTGTCATGTCTTTAATTTAAAACAAGTTTGTTGTTGGATACAATACCATAAACCTGTCCTTTGGTTTCATGGTTTTCAAAAATGGCATTTTTTGAAGTGGATTTTATATTTTCCTTTGTAAATGTTTGTGAGCCATTTGGATTGAAAAGACTTAAATCGGCTTTGTTTCCAATGGCTATTTCCTGTGTGTTTATGCCAAATCTATTTTTTCCTCTGGTTAAAAAATCAATGGTTTTTTTTGTGCTAAAATGGGTATTTAAAATTCCAAATGCAGATTCCAAACCAATGGTTCCATAAGCTGCTAAATCAAATTCTATTTTTTTATGCTCAATATCCATGGGATTGTGGTCGCTTGTTACCATATCAATTGTACCATCTTTCAATCCTTCTATCAAGGCATCAATATCCTTTTGCGTACGCAAAGGAGGCAGTACTTTGCAATTGGTGTTGAAGGTGGTTAAGGCTTCATCAGTTAATATTAAATTATGAATGGCCACACTGCAACTTACATTTAGTTTTTTTTGTTTGGCTGCCCGAATAAGTTCAACGGATTTTGCTGTGGAAATGGTAGGAATATGTAGTTTCCCTTCGGTATATTCCAGTAAAAACAAATCCCTTGCAACTTGCAGTTCCTCTGCCATGTTGGGAATGCCTTTCAAGCCTAAAGAGGTACTTGTGAATTCTTCGTTCATGACACCTTTGCCCGAAATTTTGTTTTCCTGAGGAAAAGAAAGTACCAATCCATCAAAATTGCTGGCATACTGTAAGGCAATTTTAAGCAAGTTTGGGTTATCTATAGATGTTTTATAATCACCAAAACCCATGGCTCCAGCCTGTTTCATATCAAAAAGTTCAGCCAGGTCAATGCCTTTGCCTTCTTTTGTTAAAGAACCAATAGGGTAGAGGCTTACAGCGTGTTTTTTTGCCTTACTTTTTATAAAGGACACATCTGCATTGCAGTCTATTACTGGATTGGTGTTAGGGTTAAGTGCCACAGAAGTAAACCCAGAAAGCGCAGCTGTTCTTAAACCGTTTTCTATGGTTTCCCTTTCTTCGTAACCAGGTTCACCAAAACTAACACTACTATCAAACCAACCTTGTGAAACATGTAAATTGTCTAAATGGATTTCCTTAATGTTTTTGGAATTTTTTATGGCTTTTGAAATTTGTGAAATCACACCATTTTCAATAAGGATATCGACTGTTTGATTGTGAAAATCACTTTTAGAGTCAATAATTGTGGCTGATTTTAAGAGTACGTTCATTTAAAATATTTTAAGATGAGCATTTCGATGGCTAAAAAAACCAATGCAAAAATAACAAACCATTTCCATAGCTCGTTAATTTTCGAGTCACTTTTTAAGGTATCAAACAAATCTGAAACAGAATCTGAAACCTGAACATGCTGAAAGGTAGAAAGATCTTGATATTGTAAAATGCTTTCGTCCCTTTCATAATTAAAGCTTACATGTTCAATAAATTCAGAGTTGTTTGTAATACTGTAGGTTCCAGAAACAACTGGAGTTTCGGTTGTGGTTATTTGTACTTTATTATTAAAATATTGCTGTTGTGGAATAAGGCTTTCTTCACCTAAGGATAAGGTTAAAATTTCATCTTGCTGTAGTGTTACTGGAACATCAAAGGTGTTTTCCCTTCCAATCACTTGATAGAGCTTTGAGGTTTTTAAACTTTGTTTGCCCATATTATACAACGTTGGGACGATTAAAGGTGAATTTTTAAAATTGGATTGTTCAGTTTTAAAAGAGGCTGAAAAGATATATGCTTGACCGTTTTTGCTTAAAAAAGCTTTCCCGTCTTCAAATTTTAAAGGAACGGTTGCATTTGAGGCAAGCATGGGATAATAGTGTTCTGTTTTAGGATATTGAAAATTGGAAACTTCTTTTTGGAACACATCTTTGTAAAGTGGATGTGAAAAATTGATGTTCGTAATTCGTTTTTCTGTGGTTAGGAGGGCTTCAAAACGCGTGTTAAATGTTAAAAGCAAATCGTTGTAGGATTGCAGATCTATTTTTTCTGACGGAATAACAACTATAAAGCCACCATTTTCAGTAAATGCTTTTAAGGCTGTGGTTAAAGAAATTGGAATGCGTTCCAGCTCGTTTAAAACAATTAAATTTTGTTGGTCGATATCGCTATAGTTCAATTTCGTTGCGGCTTCTGAAGTAAAAATGAATTCGTTATCCGTAAAAATACGTTGTAAAAAAACATCATCTGTCTCAGTAATGGCAAGCACTTTGGCTTTGTTGGCTTTGTTGATGTTAAAAAACAAATTATTGTCAAAATTTAAATTCACATCATCAATCACAATGTTTCCCAAAACTTCCTCTTGATTGGTTATCGTAAAATTTGCAGTTGCTGTATCTGCAATATCAATGGATGTTTTGGCAATTAACTTATCATGGCTATATAGGGAAACTGGTACATTTTTAAGCTCTGGACCTTGATTGCTAATGTTTGCTGTCAATTCAATGTTTAGAGGTGTTTTATTGGAAACGTATAAACTATCAATAGATAGGTTTTTGGTGTTAACTGGTTGTAGTTGAACCGCATGTATGGTCACTAAAGAATCCAAAACGGGTTTAAACAATGATGCCTTGGTTTGAAAATCTGAAACCAGCACCAATTGCTTAAGATTTCCAGATTGGTTGTTGAACAATTGCTTGCCTTTTAACAGAACAGCATCATAGTTTAGCTGATTGGAGGAATACCCAAGTTGTAACAATTGGTTTTTTATGGCTCCAAGGTTGGTGTTTTTATAGGTTTCGTTATTGGTAAATAGGGTTAGGTTTTCTGTATGATCCACATGGTTTAAAAGATCCTGTACAGCACGTTTTAAAAGTTCCCCTTGTTCTCCTTTGGCCTGCATGCTAAAAGAGTTGTCCAAATAAACCACTGTTTCTCTTTTGGTATTTAGCTGGTTGGTTTTTGAGGTATAAGGTTGTGCAAAAGCCAGGATTAAGGCTGCTAAAAGCAACATTCTTGTACATAAAATCAACCATTTTTTTAATTGGGAGCTTTTTCTAGTTTGAGAGGTTACTTTTTTTAAAAAAGCCACATTGGTAAATGCCTGCTTTTTAAATTTTCTAAGTTGAAATAAATGAATAAGAATTGGGATAAGCAGTGCAAATAAAGCGTAAAGAAGTTCAGGATGTTTAAACTGCATTCTTATTAGTTTATTTACAAAAATAGTGTTTACTATGAAATAGAAAACCTTTTAACAACAAATTAAATAAAATCCTGTCATAAATTTCCAAATTCTAATTTCAGGTTTCAAATTTTTGTTAGGATGATTGGGACTGCTTGAAAAACATAACGCCATAAGACCTCTTTCAGCAAAAGAAAAAATAATCTTCCATTTCCATTTTATCATGGGTTTTAAAAAAAGCCCGAATGGCTTTTTGAGACTGTTTGTTGGCAACGGTTACAATACTTTGAGCATCTTGTATGCTGTTTAAATAGGTAAAACCAAAGAGTTCCTGATTGTAGATGTGCTTTCCAATTTTTTTAGGATTATTGCAAATCCAGATAAAGTCAACTCCTTTGTCTATTAAGAGTTTGGCAATGCTTTTACCTTTAAAACCTGCTCCCCAAAGCACCAAAGGTCTGGTTGGATTGTAGTCCAATTCCAAAAAATAGTTCAGTTTAATTTCCAAAAAATAGTTTTGGGCATAATGTTCATGGGTCCTGGAGGTTCTGGTACTATAATCTCTCCAATAGTGTAACAATTGATTGCAAGGAATTACCTTGTATTGGTATTTGTAAAACCTAAAGGTTAAATCGTAATCTTCCGGATAATCGTTGGGGTTAAAAGCGTCACAAGCCACCAAATCGTCTTTGTGAATCATCCAGCAAGGAGATGGAATAACACACTCCTTGTAAATTTCGGAATAATTGGTTCCAGTTTGCGTTAATTGGTTCAACCACCTTTCATAACTATTGTAACCATCACTTATGCCTTCTTCACTAAAATAGGACACCAAACCTGTAGCCACATGTTTTTTACCATAGGTCTGTAGGTTCTTTAAAAGTACTTCAAGTTTATTAGAAGACATGATGTCATCGCTGTCCATTCTCGTAATATAACATCCAGAGCTTTTGCTAAACCCCATTCTTAGAGCTTCAATAATGCCACTGCCCGAATTTTTATAAAGCTTTATTCTGGAATCTTGTTTGGCATACTCACGCACTAGCTTGTAACCATCATCTGTGGAACCATCATCAACAATCAATAATTCCCAATGTGTATAAGTTTGGCTTTTAATGGACGCCAAGCACTCTGGCAAGAAGGCTGCTGTGTTTTTAAATGGCGTCAAGATGCTTATTAAAGGGTTTTGCATGCCACGAATATAGTTTTTTATGTTAAATCTGTCTAAAGTTAAAAAGTATCAATGGGAACAGTCCGTAAATTTCTAAAGATTTTTAATTGGAAGCAGTTCAGGTAGCTTTAAAGATATCTGTCTAAATGTATTTTAACAAAAAGTTAAGGTAAAAAAGTGTAACACATTGTATTTTTGGGCGTCATACTGACAATTTAAAAAACCATTCACATGAAGAAATTATTAACCCTTTTTGGCATCAGTGTATTTCTTGTTGCCTGTGGCTCTTCCACAAAAACCACTGCCGATTTAGCAGTAAGCAATCCTATTGAAACTTCAATAGATTTAACAAAAGTTACAAACGATCAAGTTCCAGTAACCATTAATCCAGGTCGATTTACATTAGAAACGGTTACTTACAGGTTGCCTAAAGTTGTTCAAGGTACTTATTCCATAAGTGATTTTGGAAAGTATGTTGAAAACTTAAAAGCTTTTGATTACAATGGAAACGAATTAACTGTAAATAAAATTGACACCAATTCCTGGACCATTGCTAATGCAACCAATCTAGACTACCTAACTTATTGGGTTAACGATACCTTTGATGTGGAGGTATCTGGAGGTATTGGTGGTGATACACCATTTTCGCCAGCAGGTACAAATATTGAGCCAGATAATTATGTGTTGAATTTACACGGTTTTATAGGGTATTTCGATTCTTTAAAAAACAATCAGTATAAATTGGATGTGACTGCTCCAGCCGATTTTGTTCGTACTTCTGCTTTGCAGAATGTCTCAGAAAAAACAAGTGACGATGGCAAAACCATTACTACCAGTTATTTTGCACCTAGATATTTTGACATTACCGACAACCCAATGATGTATGGAAACTTGGATGTTGAAACCTTCCAGGTTGGAGATATTAAAATTGTTTTGAGTGTTTTTTCACCTAACCAAACGCATACTGCAAAACAAATAGGTGAAACCATGAAAACCATGATGCAGGCACAAAAAGCATATTTGGGTGATATAGACAGCACACCTCGTTACGATATTTACTTGTATTTATCTCGTGGTGATGCAGATTCCCCTAAAGGATTTGGAGCTCTGGAGCATCATACATCCACAGTTGTGGTTATGCCAGAAGGAATGCCTTTTGAAGCACTTGCCGAAAGTATGGTAGATGTGGTATCTCATGAGTTTTTCCATATTGTAACGCCTTTAAGTGTGCATTCAGAAGATGTTCATTATTTTGATTACAACAACCCAACATTTTCCAAGCATTTATGGATGTATGAAGGTGTTACCGAATATTTTGCCACCTTATTTCAAGTAGATCAAGGTTTGGTATCCGAAGAAGAATTCTACAGTAAAATCATGGGTAAAATACAAACAGCTTCAGGAATGAACGATACCATGAGTTTTACCATCATGAGTGAAAATGTTTTAGACGAACCTTATGCCAGTCAGTATTATAACGTGTATCAAAAAGGTGCTTTAATAGGCATGTGTATAGACATCTTAATGCGTGAGGAAAGTAATGGAAACAGGGGAATCCTTTCGCTAATGAAAGAATTGTCCAATAAATATGGTAAAAACAAACCATTTGAAGACGATAAACTAATTGCTGAAATTACAACCATGACCTATCCATCTGTTGGAGAGTTCTTAAACACGCATGTAGTTGGAGATGTGCCAATCAATTATGAGACATTTTTTGCCAAAGTAGGACTTGAGCTGGGCGAAAGCAAAGTAGAAACCAACTTGGTGCAAAATAATGGAGCTTTAATTTTTGGTGCCAATCAAGACAGTGGAACCATTTATTTTAATGGTTTGGTGACTCAAAATAGCTTTTGGAATGACAACGGTGTGAAACCAAACGACATTATAAAATCCATTGATGGTGAAAAAGTGTCTTTACAAACAGCCAATCAAGTATTTCAAAAAGTGTTTATGTGGCAACCAGGTACAGCGATTGAAGTTGTATTGGATAGAGATGGAGAAGAAGTTGTGATTAAAACAAATGTGGAAACATCTTATACCATAGGAAGAACCTTGGTTCCAAACCCTAATGCTACAGACGCTCAAATAGCTTTGCGCAACGCTTGGTTAAAAGGATAGAAGAAAAATTTTAGATTGTAGATTTACAGTTTAAGAAGTAAAAAGCCTGATGATTTTTCATCAGGCTTTTTTATGTTTAATACTTAGCAGATCCTTTAGAAGCAGAGTCTTTAATAAACTGTCTAATATCATCTGTGGAAGACTTTAAATCTTCATTTCTTAAATACATCATGTGGCCACTTCTATAGGCTTTAAAACTAACGCGATCTTTCATTTTACCACTAGGATCCATTTGTCCAATGGTATATTTTGCAGCAAAATAAGTAGTGGCTCCATCATAATAACCCGATTGTACCAAGACCTTTAAATACGGATTTTGTGCCATGGCTTGACGCAAAGCTTCCCTAGTCTCATCGTTTTGTCTGTCCCAAGGATGCACGTCGCCAAACATGTTATATTTTACATCTGTTTTAAAGTTCAGTTCTTCCCTAAGGTAATAATTTATTGCTGGAGTAAAAGAATGTAGCCAAGAGCTTAATTCTGCGTTGTAATCTGGTGAATTTCCTGCTGTCATTTTATCAATTCCAAGATAACGTGAGTCTAATCTTCCAATGGTAAACCCTTTGTCACGCAACAATTCTTTCCAGAAAAAACGGGTAGGCACATTTAAATTATGGTCTAAAATAGCTTTTTTGTCCAAACCAGAATACAGACTCATTGTTTCTGCCACACGCTCTTTTTCTTCTGAAGAAATAAATCCACCTTTTGCTAAAGCTGGCATTAAATCATTAATGGCAAAGGTCTCAACTTCAGGTAAAATATCCAGTAAATCCTTTTGCTGCAGTGTTGCAGGCAACGCTTTTTGGTGCCAAGCTGTTGCCGTAAAATACGGTAAGTTTAAAGCTGAATATATAGGTTGATTGGTGGAATATATTTTATAATCGGCAGGAGAGACCAAAATAACCCCATTTAAATACATCCATTGACTGTTTTGTAATTCCTTGGATAAACCCATAACCCTTGGACCTCCATAACTCTCACCAATTAAATACTTTGGAGATTCCCATCTATTGTGTCTGGTTACAAAGGTGTTCATCCATTCTGCTAAATATTTTATATCTGCATTGATCCCGAAAAAGGTTTTTCTGTCAGGAAGTTTTCCGTCTTTATTTTCAACCATTCGGGAATAACCTGTATTTACTGGATCCACAAAAACAATGTCGGCAACATCCAATATGGCATTCGGATTGTCTGTAACACCATAAGGTTGCACAGGATAGCCTTCATCATCTATATTTAACAACACTGGACCAGTATATGCAATATGCATCCAAACAGATGCTGAGCCAGGTCCACCATTAAAGGAAAAAATGATAGGTCGTTTTTCAGGAGAACTGTTGCTTTTTTTATAATATGTGTAAAATAAAGTGGCAATGGGCTCTCCGTTAGTGTCCCAAACAGGTTGTGTTCCAGCAGTTGCTTCATAGGATAAGGCTTGGCCTTTAATTTGTATGGAGTGCTTGGTAACAACCATGGTATCCAATGGAATTTTGTTTCCCTGTGAAAAAAGTAAGTTGGAAATAGTAAAAAAAGCTAATAGAAAGACTTGTTTTTTCATTAAAATGTGATTTTAGGTCTAAATATAAAATGTTTCAGTGAAACCTGATTTTTTAATCTGTTAAAATCCTTCAAAGACTCCCAAACCAAAAAGCGCAAAATCATATTTTACTGGATCTGTGGAATCAAGTATTCTAAGATTTTCATCTAACTCCCTAAGGGCTTTGGCATCGTTTTGCTTTCGTTTTAATAGACCCAGTTTTCTAGCGACATTTCCAGAGTGCACATCTAATGGACAAGATAATTGGGAAGGAGAAAGGGTCTTCCATATGCCAAAATCCACTCCAGTTTGATCTGTTCTAACCATCCAACGCAAAAACATGTTGATTCTTTTGGCAGCTGAATTCTTTAACGGATCACTTACATGCTTTTGGGTTCTTGGTAGGTGTTCTATTTCAAAAAAGACTTTTTTAAAATGATGGATGGCAGCTTGTAAAGATGTTTGTTTGTTTGCTACTGAAAACACCTGTTCCAAGCCATGATGGTTGTTGTAAATATGCTGCAAACCTTTCACAAACGTGATAAAATCTGTTCCATTAAAAGTTCTATGTACAAAAGGCAACAAGGATTGCAAATCCTGTTCTCGATGGTTTTTTACAAAATCGAATGGCGAATGGTCCATATATTCCATCATTCGTTTAGCGTTGTTAATGATGCTTTTTCTATTTCCCCAGGCAATGGTAGCAGTTAAAAACCCTGAAATCTCTATATCTTCTTTCTTGTTGAAGAAGTGAGGAATTTGAATGGGATCGCTTTCAATAAATTCGGGACGATTGTATTCCAAGACTTTAACGTCTAAAAATTCTTTTAATTCTGTTTGCTTCAATAGACCTACATTTTAAACACTAAAAATATGAAAAATTGGAGGATTCTGTTTTGAAATAATCCTTTAAAAAAAAGTACCTTCGTTAAGAGTAATTCAATTTTATAGAAACCATGTCTGTTGATTATAACACCATACAAATTCCATTGATGAAAGCCAAGGAAATTGCTAAACGCCTTTATAATGTTGAAGGGGAGTTCAAAACACTGCCTGGAGAGTTGGACTTTAACTTTTTAATTGAAACGAAGAGGGAAAACTATATTTTAAAGATTAGCAGACCAAACCAAGATTTGGAGCCTTTAAGGTTTCAGCAAGCCATATTTCAACACCTTGCAAACAGTCAGTTGGTTTCGCCTAAAGCTTTTCCCGATTTACTGGGAAATGACATTCGTATTATTGAAGACGTTCAAGGACTTAAAAGAGCTGTTAGGTTGCTATCATGGATAGATGGAAGACTTTGGTCTTCAGTGAATCCCATTACAGACAAGTTGCTTTATGGGTTAGGGGTTGAAGCCGGAAAAATAACCTGTGCTTTATCTACTTTTAAACACCCAATTGCGCAAAGGTCTTTTGATTGGGATTTGGCTCAGGCAGCATGGACTTTTAATCATATCAACTTGTTTTCCAAATCACAACAGCATCTTGTTGCATATTTTCAAAAGCAATACGAAGGATTTCAAAACAACTATAAAAAGCTTCGAAAAAGTGTTGTCCATAACGATGCCAATGATAACAATATTTTGGTTTCCAACAAGCTGATAGATCCAGAAGTGGTAGCCATTATTGATTACGGAGATGCCATTTATACGCAAACCATAAACGATTTGGCTGTAGCGATAGCCTATGCAATTATGGACAAACCTGATGCACTTTCGGCAGCCTTGCCCATTGTTTCTGGTTATCACAGTCAGTTTCCATTA
Source organism: uncultured Xanthomarina sp. (assembly GCF_963971605.1). Taxonomy (NCBI): domain Bacteria; kingdom Pseudomonadati; phylum Bacteroidota; class Flavobacteriia; order Flavobacteriales; family Flavobacteriaceae; genus Xanthomarina; species uncultured Xanthomarina sp. The sequence goes on along the minus strand of NZ_CAXATZ010000021.1, from coordinate 20,843 downwards.
TTGGAAGAAGAGCTTTTTTTCTTATATCATTTGGTAGCCATGCGTTTGGTGATTAGTGTTACCAAATCTGCAATAAATAAGCAAAAAGAACCCAATAACAAATATTTGTCAATTAGCGAAAAACCAGCTTGGGACCTTTTAGAAAAATGGAGAGCCATAAATGAGAACTTGGCACACTATAGTTTTCGTAATGCCTGTGGGTTTGCAGCGCATCCCAAGGAAACAGCATTTTTAGAGTGGTTCAAAAAACAAGCTGTGGCATTAAACCAATTTTTTCCAACCTTGAATTTCAATCAGGTTTATACTTTAGATATGAGTGTAGGCAGTAAATGGTTGGGACATGAAAGTGAATATAACGATTTGGAACTTTGCAGTTTTAAAATCAATAGACTTCAAAACGAAAAACCTAAAACATTGTTCGCAGGAGGTTATCTGGAAGTGCGACCTTTTTACAGTACCAATGCCTATAAAAAAGAAGGAAATTCTGGTCCAGAATATAGAACCACACATTTGGGTGTTGATTTTTGGGTGAAAGAAAACACACCAATCCATGCGCCTCTTGATGGTGAAGTATTCAGTATTTACAACAATGGAAATGATAAGGATTATGGGCCAACACTCATCCTAAAACACCAAACAGATTCAGGGATTCCTTTTTTTACCTTATATGGACATTTGTCTGAAAGCAGTATGACCTTGGTTACAACAGGGCAGCAAATTCATGCTAACGATTTGATAGCCTATGTTGGCAATACCAATGAAAATGGCAGTTGGTCGCCACATTTACATTTTCAAATTATGCTGGATATGTTGGATTATACTCAGGATTTTCCTGGTGTTGCTTTTCCAAATCAAGTGTCTGTCTGGAAACGTATTTGTCCCAATCCCAACCTATTGTTTAAATACGAAGGTTTAAACGAGCACACAAAAACACCCAATGACATCATCATTGATTTCAGAAAAAAACATCTGGGAAAAAGTTTGAGCTTATCGTATAAAGAACCTTTAAAGATGGAACGTGGTTCTGGTGTATACTTATTTGATGCAACTGGAAGAAAATATCTGGATACTGTAAATAACGTGGCACATGTTGGCCACGAGCATCCTCAGGTTGTAAAAGCTGGACAAGAGCAAATGGCTGTATTGAATACCAATTCACGCTATTTGCATGACAATATCAATAATTTTGCAAATGCTTTGTTGGCAACCTTTCCAAAAGAGTTATCTGTGGTCCACTTTGTCAATTCAGGTAGTGAAGCCAATGAACTTGCTTTACGAATGGTAAAAGCCTTTACCAACGCCAAGGATATGTTGGCAGTTGAAATAGGTTATCATGGAAACACCAATGCCTGTATAGATATCAGTTCCTATAAATTTGATGGCAAAGGAGGTCAAAGCGCTCCAGAACATACACATATTGTACCACTTCCAGATAGCTTTAGAGGTTTGTATCAAGGCGAAAATACAGCTGAATCATATGCCAAACATATAGATGAACAAATTGATGTCATTCATTCAAAAGGAAGAAAACTAGCTGGTTTTATTTGTGAAAGCATCATTAGTTGTGGTGGACAAATAGAATTACCTGAAAACTATTTAAAATTGGCTTACCAGTCTGTTAGAAAAGCTGGAGGTCTTTGTATTGCAGACGAAGTACAAACAGGTTGCGGACGAGTAGGCGAGACGTTTTGGGGATTTCAATTGCATGGTGTGGTTCCAGATATAGTAACCATTGGAAAACCCATAGGAAATGGGCATCCGCTAGCTGCAGTTGTTTGTACCCAAGAGGTGGCAAATGCTTTTGCAAATGGTATGGAATACTTTAACACCTTTGGTGGTAATCCAGTGTCTTGCGCTATTGGAAATAAGGTCTTACAGGTAATCAAAGAAGAAAAACTTCAAGAAAATGCTTTCACAGTTGGCAGCTACTTAAAAGATAAATTGATAAAACTTCAAAAAACATTTTCCATAATAGGTGATGTAAGAGGACAGGGTTTATTTTTAGGCTTTGAATTAACAGACAAGCACAAACGCCCTTTACCAGAAAAGGCAACGTATTTAGCCAATAGAATGAAGGATTTTGGTATTTTAATGAGTACAGATGGCAAGGATAACAATGCCTTAAAAATCAAGCCTCCATTGGTTTTTTCAAGAAATCATGCAGACGAATTATTGTACAGACTGGAACAGATTTTTAATGAAGATTTCATGAGGAATTTCTAAGCCAAAGGTTCGAAAACCTTGCAAAACCTGTGATACAGGTCTTAATTTTTTTTAATGCTTTGTTTTAAAATAAAAACCATCTTTCAAATCTTCAGTTCTTTGCTGAGGGATCACTTTAAAGTTCGTTTTAAAATACTCCAATTGTTGAGCGTTTAAAGCAGGTAGAGGTGTGTTTCCGGTTCCCCAGAAAAAATTGATGTTCTTTGGTGTGTTAATGTGCGTGTTTCCAAGGTTTATGGTTTGGTAATCTTTAGCAAACCGACTATTTCCATGTGGCTCAATCAAATAACTTGTGGAAAAAGTACTTGTTTTCAGGTTTGGGATATTAAAAACCAATGGAACCAAAACGGCTAAAACACTAAGCACTAAAAAACGTTTTGCCAAGCTTTCAGAGGTGATGATTTTAGATATCAATAAAAGAGAGAGTATAAATACAAAAGGCATGTAAAACCTAAATTGAGGTGAGGTTATAAATAACACAACAAGTTGCAATAAGGCAATGCCATAAATAAATAGAATGGCTTTATTGTTCTTAAATTTCTTTATGAAAATAATAAACAAGCATAAAACCAGGATCATGATTTTATTGAACACACCATCCATTCCAGTTTGAAACATCCATGTTTTAATTAAATCTAAATAGGTGCTATTGCTATACACTTCTGGAGTTACAGCATAGCCATAAGCTTTGGCATACTTATAAAAATAGGTCTCAATATGTACCGGCAAACTCCAACTGGCTTTTAAAGATCCTATTCCAACCATTGGATAGATGGCATTTCCGGTTATTAAAATGTTTTTCGTAACAATAAGGCTTAAAGTTGCCAACGCAACAAGCCAAACCAAGAACGAATATTGTTTTACATGGTTATAGTGTTTTATGTAAATTACCATTGGAAAAAGTACAAAAACTATACTTGTTACTTTAATGAGAATCAAAAAAGAAGTGAGCATGACCAAAGATATCAAACCATTTTTACTACAGGCATGGTAATTCATTAAAAATCCATAAAAAAGAAATAATGAAATAATATAGACAGCTAAATCGGGTGAAGGAGAACTAACAAACTGAAACAAAAAGACATTAAAAATAGGGAAGAGGCCTATTGCCAAATCCAAAGGATTGTTTTTAAATTTAAAATAATGGTTCAATTTTATAAGTGCATAATAATTTGCAAGCAAGAGACACAGTCCGTTTAAATCGTTAAAACGATCATATATAAAAATAAAATTAAAAGCACTTTGTAGTATATGCCAACCACTATTTTGTCCTAAAAAGAGATGTAGGTTTATAAGGCCATTTACCAACCCAAACTCATTCAACCACGCGATGGTTTGTATGTAATACGATTCGTTGTCCAATAAGGATGGAGCTGAAGCAGATTGTGCTAAAATCAATACCAAAATTACGGCTAATATAATTTTAACAAAATTGGATGTTTTTTGAAATTCCTGTTTAAATAAAGTTAAGTAATTGATTATTAATGAATGGTTTGTAAAAATAAAACAAACTAAAACAATCAATAGAAAGATAAAGAACTTCCAATCTATGGCTGCAAATATGGCCCAACAACCAGCCAATAATGTTAAGGTAAAGAATCCATGAAAAATAACCAAAACGGGATTGACTTCTTGCAATTTCAATAACCGATTGACACTAACTCCAACCACTATCGCAAAGGTTAAAATAAGGACCCAAGAAAGAAGGATTAATAACATGAAATATTACGGTTGGTTTTGTCTAATGTTTTTAGTTACAACCCCTAATATATAATTTTTCCATCAACCATGGTAAGTTTTCTATCTGCCATATCTGCCAATTCTTGGTTATGCGTAACAATAACAAAGGTTTGCCCAAATTCATCTCGAAGTTTAAAAAATAGTTGGTGTAGATTTTCAGCCGATTCACTATCTAGGTTTCCAGAAGGTTCATCGGCAAAAATTAGTTCCGGATTGTTTATTAAAGCCCTGGCTACAGCAACACGTTGTTGCTCGCCACCAGAGAGTTCGTTAGGTTTGTGATGGTATCTATTTTTCAATCCCAAGAAATCCAACAGTTCTTTGGCTCGGGTTTCTGCTTCAGGTTTCTTGGTTTTTTTTATGTACGCAGGAATACAAACATTTTCCAAAGCCGTAAATTCCGGTAATAATTGATGAAACTGAAAAATAAACCCAAGATGTTCATTTCTGAATTTGGCCAACGCTTTATCATTTAAGGAACCGATGTTTGTGTTGTTGATTACAAATTGGTAAGTGTCTTTCATTTCAGGCTTGTCCAAAGTACCCAAAATTTGTAACAAGGTTGTTTTTCCAGCACCTGAAGCACCAACTATGGAGACTATTTCACCTTTTTTAATATTTAAATCCACACCCTTTAAAACGTGTAAATCGTTAAAGTATTTATGGATATTTTTTGCTTGAATCATATTTAACGTAATGTTGAGGTGAATTTAATACAATAGCTTGTTCTGTACAATGATCAGCTGTGTTTCTTGTTAAAAATGTTTTTAACATGGTTGTAATCTATAAAATAAACCACTCTTATTGAAAAATTGTGATCAATAGGCTGTTTAAAAAGATTTCCCACACTATTAAAATACGTGTCTCTGGAAGCATTTGAAAAATCGAACAAGCTATTTCTGTATAAGGCTGTAAGCATGCTTCCTGGAGCAAATTGCCATGAATAACCAAAATCCAAATTCCAAGTGTTGAAATTCACGTCTGGATTGTTTACATCGTCCAAGGTGTAACCATCATCTGTACTTAAACGTCCATTGTCTTCCAAAGTATACAGTTGATTTTCATAAGTTACCACACTCCAATAATTTCTAAAGGATAAAGATAGGGCATGAAACACATTAAAGTTATAATTTCCGGTAATGGTATTTACCAAGGTTGTTCTGTCACGTTGTCCAAATACAATATCGTCACCAATATTTTGTATATAACCTCTACCACCATTGGAATTGCTGAAGTCCAAACTGTAAATTAAAGTAAATCTATCATTAAATCTTGCTCTTGGGCTTATACCAAAATCAAAATTGAACATGTCGCGTCCTTCCTCAAACATGGTCCCAAAACCTATATTGGCATCATAGGCATACTTTTTATTGTAGTTGGAAGAAATCCAGGCACTGGCATCGACCCAATTTTCATAAATAAAGTAACGGCCTTCGGTTCTGGCTTCAAAATAATCGTATTGTTTACCCATTTCATAATTAAAACGTCCGCCATAACCCAAAATACTTTTTTCCTGAAAAGAGATGCTTCCTCCAATGTTTTTACCTGTATAGGTACTTGGGCTGTATAACATGTTGTAATTTGCCCAAAAATTATAACTAAAATTCATTAGATTGCCAACTGGCTCAAAAATCCTATAGGAAAAATCGGCACTGAAAATGCTGTAATTGTTTCTAAAGTTTATTCCTAAATCGTTGATATCGTAATTTTTGTCAGCAAGTTCGTGTCCTATGCTATATTGGTAGTTACCACTTATTTTTCCAATTTCAAATTGGGTGTTAAAACCACTTTGGTTGTCATCTTCCAAATTTAAATAACTGTGTTTTACGGCAGCATCTATACCAAGTGTGTTTTTCTTATTGGCAAAATCCAAGAGTGCTGCCGTAACATTGGCATCGCGAAAATGGCCATTACGTGTCACATTGGTATTGATTAAACTTACAGATGAGTTCCCGTTGAACTGTTGGTCTACCACAAAAATATTGTAATTGGTCAAAGGTTCCACCAGGACTTCCCTGGAACCATTGGTAACCGTATCCTTAACGGTTGTATAGGTTTTTTGTGTTATGGCATTAAAAAGCCCAATTCCCAAACCATTTTTGGCCCTTCCAGACACTTTAAAAGCATTTAATGTTTTTACTTTGTCTGGATAATCAGGAATTATTTCATTGGTTTCCAAAGTTGGATTGCCTGTGGGAGCATTACCAACACGTCTGGAATAAAACAAATTGCCTTTGGTAAATAAGTCAACTCCCTCGGTAAAGAACTGTCTTTGTTCAGAGAATTGTTGTTCAAAAGGACCCAAGTTCAACTCTACATCGTCGTAACCTACTTGGCTAAAATCTGGAATAAGTGTGGCGTCCAATGTAAAATTCTCTGTAATACCATATTTCAAGTCCATTCCCATATGGTATTCATCGGTAATATCTTCATCACCTTTTTTACTAATAACGGTTGAAGCATAAGGGTATAACATGAGTCTTACAGGAGGTTCAATGTCTTTAATTCCAATAATTTCGCCGTGGTACAAACTGGTACTGCCAACTTCTGGGTTGATGGGGTTCCAACTGTATTGCGATCTATCGGTTTTAAAATGCCTATGGAACTGCAATCCCCAAACATGTTCTTTTTTGTTGGAGAACCTTAGGGCAGAATAAGGGATTTTCATTTCAACAATCCAACCATCATGCACTATTTTCACGGCACTTTCCCAAACTGCGTCCCAGCCAAAATCTTCTCCTATGTTTGGGGATAGGATGGCATCTGCCTGATTGCCTGTAGGAAAGACAAAAAATTCTGTATCGTTTTGAGAATCGTTATTGGGGTTCAATACCACAGCAAAAAAATCGTTAATACCAAAATTGTCCCGACTTTGAAACTGTTTCATGATTTTATCTGGATTGTCGTACAGATACGCGCCAAAATAAATGGCTTCGTTATCATAAGTCACATGAACAACAGTCTTTTGAGTTTCATTTTCCAAAACGCCTACATCTGGTCTAAATTGAATGAAATTCTCAGCCAATTCAGCATCTTGCCAAGCCGGATCGTTTAATTCACCATCAATTTTTGGTGCTATGCTTGCCCTTTGTATGTTAAGCGATTTTTTATCTTGAGCATGTATGGTAAGATTGAAAAATAGAATGAATAGTATAAATGAAACAAATTTCATTATAATATGATTATGGATTGGTGTTGGTTAAAAGACAATAAAAATGACACTTTGTTACACTTTTACCGACAAATCTAAGCGTGTCCCATTAAAAACTATGCTAACTAAAAGTTAAAAAAGACGTTAAAGTGCTATTTTTAGGATGATCCTGTTTGAAATGGTGTCCTAATATGTCAGTTTTTTTTTATACTTTCAGTTTGGAACATTATTTGTTAGTATGCTATGAATTAATATATTATATGACTTTCGAAAAAAATTCAAAAACCAAAACTTTAATAATAGGCATCTTTTTTGATCTCTTAGGATATGTCTCTTATGTGTTTCCTCCATTCGATTTTATCTGGGCTCCTTTATCGGCATATTTAATGACCAAATTGTATCCTGGTAAAAAAGGAAGGATAGCTGCCGTTGTAAGTTTTATTGAAGAGGCCTTGCCAATGATAGATTTTATACCTTCATTTACCATGATGTGGCTCTATACCTATGTGTTCTCTAAACAAAAACCTAAAACAACCATCGAAATAGAAAAATAAAAAAAGCCCCTTTATTTAAAGTTAAAGAGGCTTTAAGGTTTAATTTATTAAAGTATTACAAGTTATAGGTTAAGCTCACACTTATATTTCTTCCCATATTGTAAATACCTTCTGATTTTAATCTTGATAAATGATTAATGTACTGCTTGTTTGTTAAATTGCTTCCAGAAACAGCAATGGATAAATTGTTATTTAACACTGGAAGTGTAGCACCAAAACCAGCGCTCAACAAATTGTATCCATCTGTTTTGGTTTCATTTAGGCTAACATGATTTTGAGCAAAGGTGGATTGAAGCTTTACAAAACCATAAAGCTGCTCCATCCATTTACTGTCCAGTTCCACGCGTAAAGTATTGTTTAGCGTATTGGCGGGAATCAAGGGTAGGTAAGTGTCATTTGTTTGTTTACCTGTTACGGTTTCAAAACTACTCTCCACATGCAGCCAATCCAGTGGATGTGGATGGAAATGAAAACCAATTTCACCACCATATAAACTAGCATCTTCTTGAACATAACTGTACACAGGTGTGCCATCTATAAAAGTGCCATCTGGTTGAAGAAAAATGTAATCGTTAACCAAATTGTAAAAGCCATTTACATAAAACTCAACATGTTCGTTTTTAAATTCCAATGAAACATCTGTTTGAAAATTTTGTTCATTGTTTAGGTTTTCATCACCAATTTCAAATCTATTGGTACCTTCGTGGGTTCCGTAAGATGTTAATTCTGCTAAATTGGGAGCCCTAAAGCCGGAAGCTAAATTTAATCTGGCAGTAATTTTGTCAAACAGTTTTGTTTTAACTCCCAAAGCCCCATTGAAACTGCTAAAATCTTTTGTGAAACCATTTACCACTTGTATGTTTCGGTTATCAAATCTGGCTCCAATTTGTATGTCTGCATTTTCAAAATGGATGTGAGACATAACAAAAAGACCAAAGTCGTTTGTGGTGGCATCAGGTATTAACTGCTCTTCTCCGTAATTGGTATTTACTTGGTTCATGCCTTGTGTGCCAACTATGGTTTCAAATTTACCATAAACAGGTAAATGGTATTTCAGGTCATAATTAAAGGTTTTCAACTTCATATGAAGCGCAGCTTCCAAAGCGTCTTCATGGTCATGGTCTTCTTCATGGTCATGATCTTCTTCATGGTCATGATCTTCTTCATGGTCATGATCTTCTTCACCATGATGATGATGTTCTTCAAATTCTTTTCTATCGTTATAGATATAACCTAAATTAACTTCCAAATTGGACTTGTCAAAATAGATATTGGATTTGGAACTAAACACGTGGTTTGTGATATCTTGATATGGTAATTCTGGTGTTTTGTTTGTGTTCTGCGCTCCAATAGTTTCTGGAATCCCTAATTTGGAATGGTTCATATTGTAACGGAATTCCGTTTTAAACTGTGTGCTTTGGTACCCAATACCAGATTTAAAATCTTGCTCCTTAAAGCGCGAATTGGTTACTCTATAGTCCTCTGTATCATAATCGGAATGTTCCGTAACACTTCCTCTGATAAGAAACTTCCACTTGTCGCTGGATTCTTTGTAACCAACATTGCCAGAATAACCCAAAGTGTTTCCAAAATAAGTGGCTTCCAGGTCGGCTTCGTTGGTATTTGCTTGAGCAAATTTTTCAGGATTAATGTAAAGAACGCCTCCAAGGGCATCGCTACCATAGAGTAGGGAAGCAGGTCCCTTTATTACTTCCACACTTTCCACGCCAGAACTGTTCAAGCCCAATCCGTGTTCGTCACCAAATTGCTGGTTTTCCAGCCTGACACCTTGTGTATAAACCAAAACCCTGTTGGAGCTTAGCCCTCTAATCACGGGTTTTCCTATACTTAATCCAGTACTAATACTTTCAACTCCTGCAATGTTTGTAATCCCTTCCGCAAGTGTTACGGCTCCTTTGGCTTTTAAGTCAGACATTTTTTCCTGTTCCACTTTCATTACGTTTTCACTTTGAAGTTTATGGAATGGTGTTGAAATGATAATCTCTTCCATCTCTATGGCTGAAGCCGATAGTGAAATATCCAAACTCTCTGTTGCTGGAATGGAAATGGTATTGGAATAGGTTTCGTAGCCAATTATAGAACATACTATTTTGTAATGTCCTGTAGGCAAATTATGCAATGTAAATGTCCCTTGTTCGTTGGTTATGGTTCCTTTTTCCAATTGTGGGATATAAATACTGGCAAAGGCAATGGGTTCGTTGGTTTGGCTGTCCGTTAGAGAGCCTTGTATGCTGTTTTGAGCTTGTATTACAGGAATACTCACAAAAAACAATAGGTATAAAATTGTTTTCATGTAAAAAATTTAATAGTTAATAAATGCTGAACAGTTCAGGCTTAAGAAGGATATTAACTAGTAACTGGAGGACCACGAAGGGAAAAATGGAGTTTTTGAAAATCACTGATAAAGTGATATTGCGACAGTATAACCTGTTGGTTTTCTTGTTGTTCCAGCAGTTCAAATTGATTTGTTGGAACCGTAAAAGCTGTATTTATTTGAAACTTATGAAATTCACAGTCTAGGTCCAAAGTGTGCAAATGAGCTTGTTTTTCTCCCAGACATACTTCATGCTTGTGTGTTGAATGATCAAAAGCATGCAGTAATTTATCTACCGAAGGCGCCAACACAGTCAGTACCAAGACTAAAGAGAAAACTCTAAAAAGGATATGTTGTTTTAAGTGCAGCACTAATCTAAAAATCGTTTAAAACCCATTCTACGAAGCATTTTCTTTTCAAATTCCCAAAAGAATTTAAACTGACCAAACAGCCAACCAATACACAACAAGAGTATTTGGTAAAAAATGAGTCCAATAATAATATATAAAACCCAATAAACCACAATATTTAAGTTTTCTTTAGTAATTCCCAACAATTTAATAATGGGTTTGCCTACAAACAGGGAAGAAGTTCCAGTAATGGCAAAAACTATAAAAATCCGAATCAGTTCCCATTTGTAATTAACATCCCATTTTTTTTCCAACTTTTTAAACAAAAAAAGGGTGAACTTCAATAAAACAAAAAAAAGGATGGCAGTAAGTGCTAAAACTATAAGGATATGCATGTCTTTTATAAGTGCATTGGCAAGTTTAAAAGAACTGTAAAGCAACCCAACAAGTCCCAATAGGGGAAAAATCAGTTGCCAGTTTTGTTGTATGTCCCAGTTTTTTTTGAAAGTTTCCATGGCAGACTTTTAAAGCTGCAAAGATACTTTAAATTCTAGGAATATATGAAGTTAATTGTTGTTTATAAGTTAACTGAAAGTATATAAAATAGTTATACAATTTGTAATTTACTTCATAGCCATAATCTACTGTTGGATCGTAATAAATTAGTGAGTCGTAAAGTCCAGATGGATACCTTAAGGGTTGTTGGGCACGTTCATTCCAGGCAGCAACATATTGTTTGTTTCTGGTTTCCATAAAGTCTTGCTCATAATATCCTCTAGGTCTTGCACGTGTTTCCAGCCATAAATTAAATCCGGGTTCAATAATAAGTATTTCGTATTCCAAGTCGTTGTTTGCTATGCTCACTGTATCATTGGCGGCAATAGCAACTTCTTCTTTGTTGGAAGGGGTTTCCATGGATTGCGCAGACTTGCAACTGTACAAAAAGCCACAGAAAATTAAAAGTGAAAGTAAAGATTTCATAGCGCTGTATTTTATACTTAAAGATACAAAAATCATGCCTTACTTCCTTGATTTTGAAAGGCTTTAACATTCGCCTAAATGCTGACATGGATTATTGGTCTTCTGTATCTGTTTCCGTTAGGTTGTTACTAGACCTTTCTATAGGTTGATAATCTTGTTTGCCATATTGGTTGTAGTGCTCTTTTTTTTGAGCCCCTTTCTCATCTGTTGTGTTTTGGTATAAGGTTTTTTCGTGTTCGGTTTTTGGGTTTTCTCTGTCTGCTTCCATGATTTAGTATTTTTATTCCCCTAAAATTAAATAAGTATATTTTTATGTATGTGCCCAAAACATAAAAGGTTTGCATTTAATGATAAAAAGAGCATGAATATGGTGTTTATTCTCAAGTATATTTGCTTTTAAGCTCAGTTTTATTAAAAGCGATGTAACAAGCTTTCTTTTAAATCATTATTTAAAACAAAAAAAGCCAAACTTCCGTTTGACTTTCCTATCGTGGATTAGTTTAATTATTTCCCAAAAAGTCCACCAAGCAAGCCTCCAAGACCACCTTTCTTTTTACTTCCTCCTAAAACCATACCTGCAACATCGTCTACCACACTTCCATCGCCATCGGCATCTAAAATAGATTCCAGAAAGCTCTGTTCATTTTTAGGGGAGTTACTGCTCAATAAGCCTCCTAGTAAATCTTCAATACCAGAAGCGCTGTTCACTTGTTTTTCTCTGGTTTGTTTTCCCAGCATACCCATTAGCAAAGGCGCAGCCACTTTAAGAATGTTGGCCACAGCGCTGGAGTCCATACCTGCACGGGCGCCTATGGCGTTTTCCACATGCTGTTGTTTGTTGCCTAGTACGTGTTTTAAAATATTGCTTCCATCGTCCATAACATGGGCATCCACACCACCTTCAAAAAGTCCGTTAAGGTTGTCCAAAATACTGCCATCATGTTTGCTGTTTAGTGCATTTAGCAACCCTTCTGCACCTTGTTGGGAAGTAGCGTTGCGTTTCATGGCTTGCATTAATACCGGGAGTGCCATGGTCAAGACATCGTTGGTTTTGCTTTCTGGTTGATTGGTTTGTCCAGCCACACCATTAATAATGGTTTTACCCATATCACTTTGTAATAAATCTAAAATTCCTGCCATTTTAATTTGGTTTTAATTGAAGGGTTAAAATACAAAAAAGCCTAAAAGAAAAATAAAACTTATAGGCTTTTTATGGATTTTTTGTTAACAGGATCATGCATTTTCTGTCTTTAACAGGCTGATAATCTGAGTTGCCAATTCGGTACCAATTCTGTCTTGGGCTTCGTTTGTGGCAGCACCAATGTGTGGTGTTAAAGAAATTCTACCGTTCATCAATACTTGTATGGCTGGCGTAGGCTCTTCTTCAAAGGTGTCCAAACCAGCAAAGGCCACTTTGCCACTTTCCAAGGCTTTAACAAGGGCCACTTCATCTATAACACCTCCTCGTGCTGCATTTATAATACCAACACCATCTTTCATGATCTCCAATTGCTTTTCTCCTATCACATAATCATCTTGCGCTGGTACATGTAAGGTCACAAAATCGGCATGTTTCAATATTTCTTTGGTTGGCTCAGTTTCAATTTCCACATTAATAAACTGTCCGTTATAAAACTCCACCTTAATATTCGACTTGCCAACATATTTGTCGCTGGCAATCACTTTCATGCCAATTCCCAAAGCAATTTTTGCCACTTCTTTCCCAATACGTCCAAAACCAATAATCCCTAAGGTTTTACCTTTTAGCTCCACGCCATGCGCATAATTCTTTTTTAGGGATTTAAACTGGGTGTCACCATCCAAAGGCATGTTTCGGTTGGAATCGTGCAAAAACCGAACCCCTCCAAACAAATGGGCAAATACCAATTCGGCAACCGAATGTGAAGAAGCCGAAGGAGTGTTTATTACGTGTATGCCTTTGTTTCTGGCATACTCCACGTCTATATTGTCCATACCAACACCACCACGACCTATAATCTTAAGGCTCGGACAGCCATCTATAATGTCTTTACGTACCTTGGTGGCACTTCTTACCAACAATACGGCTATGTTGTTGTTATTGATGTAATTTACCAACTGTTCTTGTGCTACGGTTGTGGTTAACACTTCAAAACCTTCTTGTTCCAAGGCTTCAATTCCACTTTTTGAAATTCCGTCGTTTGCTAATACTTTCATTGAAAAATTGATGTTTCATTCCCTTTTATTATTAGGGAAACTTTTTTTGTTTTTTTAATTATAATATGAAAAACTGCCTGCAATAACAGCTATGCTTTTGTTTCCAGTTCGCTCATAACTTCCACCAAAGCTTTAACGCTTTCCAGAGGTAAGGCATTGTACATGGAAGCTCTATAGCCACCAACACTTCTATGACCATTTAAACCACTGATACCTGCTTCTTTTAGCATGGTTTCAAAGGTTTCTTTTAAATTGTCATTCGTTAGATTAAATGTGGCGTTCATAAGCGATCGGTCTTCTTTTACGGCATATCCTTTAAACAAGGGATTTAAGTCCAATTCAGAATACATGACCCTGGCTTTCATTTCGTTTTGTTTTTCAATGGCTTTAATGCCTCCAAGGTTTTTTAACCATTCCAAGGTTAGCATAGAAACATATACTGCAAATACAGGAGGCGTATTGAACATGCTGCCTTTATCTATATGCACTTTGTAATCCATCATGGATGGGATTTTTCTGGATACTCTTCCTAAAATATCTTCTTTTACTACTACAAGAGTGGTTCCAGCTGGACCCATGTTTTTTTGGGCTCCTGCATAAATTAAATCAAATTGGGTAAAGTCTAAGGTTCTGGAAAAGATATCACTGCTCATATCACAAACCATAGGAATGTCGCAGGAAGGAAAAGATTTCATCTGTGTGCCAAAAATGGTATTGTTGGAGGTACAGTGAAAATAATCATACTCCGAAGGGATTTCATATCCTTTTGGGATGTAGTTGTAATTGGCGCTTTTGGAAGAAGCCACCTCATACACATCATCAAAAATCCTGGCTTCCTTAATGGCTTTGTCGCTCCAGGTACCTGTGTTTAAATATCCAGCGCGTTTCTCCAATAGGTTAAGGGCTACCATTAAAAACTGGGTGCTGGCACCACCTTGCAAAAACAAGGCTTTATAACCTTTGCCTTCCAGACCCAATAGCTCCAAGGCTAAAGACCTGGCCTTTTCCATGACATCTACAAAAGGTTTGCTTCTATGGGAAATTTCCAATAAGGATAAACCATCATTATTGAAATCCATGACTGCTTCCGATGCTTTTAAAAGTACTTCTTGTGGTAGGATGCATGGACCTGCACTAAAATTATGTTTTTTCATAGAAAATGTATTTTAACATTCCCAAAACCTGCCTAGGTAAAACAAGTGTGGAATTTATTTGTTTCTGTTTTAAACCATGGATATCAAATTACCAAGAGTGTCTTCATCCATTTCAACAACAAAGGTGATAATTTCCTATAAAATATAAGGGGCTATTCCTGGTTTTTTTTCACTAAATTTTCAACAAAAAATCCATGGTATCCACACCGTCAGCAAAGTCCCAAAGTTGCGGTTGCTGTGTTTCACCAAATGCTAAATGACTCTTATTTAAGCCTTTGGAAACCACGCACTGAATGTTTTCGGCATCTGTTTCCAGCTTGTGTTGCAATGCTTCTAGGGTTTCATATTGTTCATAAAATACCGTGGCAATAGGAGAGGCGTAGCTGCTGTCTTCCTTTACCATTAAAAAACCATTTTCCAGCATATCAAACTCGCTCATTAGGTACACGGCTTTGTTATAATCGTAATTATTGGCGTATTTGGTTTCGTTTATAATGGGATGCCAAGCATACATGGCCTTAAAAAAACTGTCAAAATCGTAATTTTTAGGCACAAACAATTTAGACACATTTCTACAACCCAAACCATAGTACCTAAAGATATCATGGGATAATCGCTCCAACTCCGCATCGGTTTCATTTCCGGTCAACACAGCCACAGAATTCCTGTTTTTTCTAATTATGGACGGTTTCCCTTTAAAATAATACTCAAAATAGCGTGCCGTATTGTCACTTCCTGTGGCTATTACAGCATCAAAATCCCTAAGTTTTTCTTCAGTAAACTCAATCTGTCCTTTAAAACCCGGAGCCACCTGTTCCAAATATATGGCCAGATACGGCAACAAATGTTTATCGTTGCTGGATTGTTTTACCAAAACCTTGTGGCCAACCAACAGCACACAAAAAAAGTCATGAAACCCTACCAAGGGAATGTTGCCAGCCATGATTACGGCTACTTTTTTAGGATTTATATCTTTAAAGCAATACGTATCCGCAAACTGCTTAATGTTATTGTATGTCAAAGCTTTAGACCAATTCTCCAAAGCAAAACCTACTTGTTCTTCGGTAAACCAACCATTGTGTTCTTTGGCCAATTTTATCTGGTGCTTAAAGCCATCAAAAAACAGCTCATTTTGTGGTACCGAATCTTTTTTAATGTAGCTTTCCCTGGAAAACTGACCTAAAAAAGTCCCTAAAGTCGCAAAGGCTTTTATTCTTTCTTCTAAATTCATTATATGGTTTGGTTATGAATTGTTTTGGCGTTATTTTTGCAACTGCAAATTTACATAAAGCAAATGAGCAATAAAAGGTTTTGAATCTGATTGTAAAGGTAATTTCAACCAGAATGGAACAAGATCTTTTACTATAACCTAAATCCTAAGATTAAAAACTAAGATTGTTATGGCAATAATTATAACAGACGAATGTATAAACTGTGGCGCTTGCGAACCGGAATGTCCCAACACGGCCATTTATGAAGGTGCAGATGACTGGAGATATAAAGATGGAACAAGTTTAAACGGAAAAATTGTGCTTCCAAACGGTAAGGAAGTGGATGCCGATGAGGCCCAGGAACCTATAAGCGACGAAATATACTACATAGTGCCAGACAAGTGTACAGAGTGCAAAGGTTTTCACGACGAGCCACAATGTGCTGCCGTATGTCCTGTGGACTGTTGTGTTCCAGACGATGCCCATGTGGAAACCGAAGAAGAACTGTTGGCAAAACAACGTTTTATGCATCCAGATTCTTAATCCACAATTAAAAATCTATAAACAACCTCAAGTGAAAGCCTTTCTGTAAACAGGCACACTTGGGGTTTTTTTTGTAATACTTTTATAATAACTCAGTGTCTGGTTATAGGGTTTAAGTTTTCTTTTTTTGGAATTCAAATGGAATGTCTTAATATTTCAAGCATCCCCAAAATTCAGCATAAACAAATTTTACTACTTTTGTTAACCTTTTCAAATTTTATTTATTAAACAAAAAACACAATCATTTAAAATTTACATATAATCATTTTTAAATCTAAAAAATATGAAAACAAAAAACATCATTAAGTCTTTATTATGTCTATGCCTTTTTACAGCAATTATCTCATGCTCTGTAGAAGATGGAGAACAAGGTATCCAGGGTGAACAGGGAATTCAAGGAGAACAGGGCGAACAAGGGGACCCAGGTACTGCTAATGTCATGTACAGCGACTGGATGGATCAAGATTGGAACTTTGCAGATGGAACCACTTTTAAAACCATGCTTGTTGAAAATGAAAATATTAACGATAGTTTCTTGGAAAATGGAGGCATAGTCTTAGGTTTTTTCCGCTATACAGACAATGTGCCTTATACACTTCCTTATCAGGATTTTTTACGTAACACAATCCGAACTTTCATACCCGTTCATTTTACAGATTATGGTCAAATCCGTTTTAACATTCAAAGCACAGATGGCACAACCTTAACCGATGATGAAGTAAATGGTACTGGTGCAGGTATCAATGCGCAATACAAATATGTACTTATTCCTGGTGGCACTCCACTAACAGGTGCAAAAACGGCTAACCAATGGAAACAATTATCATATAAAGAAGTTTGTAAAGCCCTTAATATCCCAGAGTAAGGAACCTTTTTTTAAAATACATAAAAAGAAAATCAAACATTATAGTACATGTCTTTAAAAAACAACTAGTAAAGCCGGAAGTATCCGGCTTTTTTTATAAAACCAACTGCTTTACTTAAATTATTTAACCGGTAACCTTTTAAAAAAAGAAAATTTAAATAGGAGATCATTCAATATAAACAGGTTAATGGTTCTATCAAAAAAAATTCACTTGTAAATCACAAAATAAGCACCTTACACAACAAACCACCATGCCTTATGCTAAGAGAACTAAAGTCACTTTTACATAACACCTTTTTTGGTAAAACTTGCAGCCTTGGGTTTCAATAATAATTGCTAAATTTAAAGCTTAAGCATACAAGCAACAGCACTTGCCAACAAATTTGTTATATTAGCACATACAATGTCAAACTAGTTTTATGGCTTTAAAATGTTTGTATTTTTAAAGCTGTAATCAAAACAAAAACCAAAAACACACATAAGTAAACGGTTCATGACCAATCCTTTAAACAATCCACTTTTTTTAGTTCCAGTAGTATCTGGGCTTATTTTTATTTTAGCTGGGTATGTTATGTTGAAATTTCCACCCAAAAACATAAACTCCATATATGGTTATCGTACAAATAGCTCTATGAAAAACAAAGAACGATGGGATTTCGCCCAAACCTATTCAGCTATGGAATCCATAAAACTGGGAGCCTTATTGTCTTTAATAGGAATTTTGGGGTTGTGGTACCATCCAGCAACAGCAGTAGCAATGTATATGGGCATCACATTACTGGCTTTAACGGTATTGGCCTTATTGCTGCGTGTGGAAAATGCCATAAAAAGAAAATTCGAAAAATAAAACATACACACAAAACACTAAAAAATGAAACAACTTATAGTAGCACTGGCATTAGCAGGAATCATGATCTCTTGTAACTCTTCAGATAAAACCAAAAACAACAAAGAAACCCCTGTTGAAGAAACGCCAACAGATAGCACTGCCCAGCAGTCCAACAGCACTTTTGTTGCCATAAACACCAACCAGGCCTTAATAGCAACAGCATTAATGGCTGCACCAGAGGCCAGTAGGGACGGTTGTAAAGTAATAGGTTACAATATGGATGGCGAGTTTGTGACCCTGAAGGAAGGCGACAACGAATTTATTGTGCTAGCAGACGACCCAAGAAAAGAAGGCTTTAATGCAGCCTGTTACCACAAAGACCTCGAACCATTTATGGCTAGGGGAAGGGATTTAAGAGAACAAGGATTGAATGCAGCACAAATATTCGATATTAGGGAAGAAGAGGTAGCCTCAGGGAAACTAAGTATGGGGGAACCAGGATTAACCTTGCACATATATTATGGCCCAAATCAGCTTTATGATCCAGAAACCTCAAAAGTGGCAGATGCCCAATACCGCTATGTGGTGTATGTGCCATATGCTACAGCCAAATCCACCGGATTGCCAGAAAAACCCATCGCACCAAACCACCCATGGCTTATGGACCCAGGAACGCACAGAGCCCACATCATGATCTCTCCCTTGCCTAACAATACAAACCAATAAAATTTTTACAACAAAACCTTCCATACGCAATGAAAGTAACAGCAGAAAAAAACAAACAAATTGCAACAATGACCTTTGCCTCCGTTTATCCACATTATGTCACAAAAGTCGAAAAAAAAGGGAGGACAAAACAAGAACTTCATCAGGTCATTCAATGGTTAACCGGTTATGATGAAAAGAGTCTCCAAGCACTTATTCACAATAAAGCAAGCTTTGAAACATTCTTTGAACAAGCAAAATTACACCCAAACGCACATTTAATTAAAGGAGTTATCTGTGGTTATAGAATTGAAGATATTGATGATGAATTTGAAATTTATAGACAGGTAAGATATTTAGATAAGTTGGTAGACGAACTCGCCAAAGGCCGTAAAATGGAAAAAATATTACGAACAGTATAGCACCAAAACCAACTTCCTTTATTAAAGACATCAAAACCCTGCCCACTGTCATTC
The DNA here is from genome assembly GCF_963971605.1 of uncultured Xanthomarina sp. Classification (NCBI taxonomy): domain Bacteria; kingdom Pseudomonadati; phylum Bacteroidota; class Flavobacteriia; order Flavobacteriales; family Flavobacteriaceae; genus Xanthomarina; species uncultured Xanthomarina sp. The sequence continues at coordinate 1,530 of NZ_CAXATZ010000021.1, read as the reverse complement.
TACGCAACCTGTCATCCTATGTTTGCAAAAGGATAAATATATTAATAATTATATTAGATGATTGTTAATGAAAAAGGGGAGTTTGTTTCAATAAAATTCCAAAACCACATAAACCTGCCCAACTGTTTTCAGAAATAGTGAGCAACAGCACACCATAAACCATCCCAAAACAAGGGAGTTATGAACCACATGTTATAAACCTTCCTAATTAATCTTAAGAAAAAAGCGAACGTTACGAAGAGCAACGGAGTAATTTCCTAAAAACCAGTTTTGATTTCCTGCCTGCCACATTATTAATTTAGCATTCGGGCAGGTTTGTTTCTTTTGTATCAAGACAAAAGAATAAAACCCTGCCCACTGTCATATTAAGGCAAGCCTGTAATTCTGAGCAAAGCGAAGAATCTGTAAGCTTCAGCGTAGCTAATCTCACAAAAAGCTCCCCCCTTCAGTTGAAAAGGAGAATGAAAGAAGAGTTTTTATTGTTATTAAAATTAGTTTATTAACTTGATAAAACCTCAATTTAAACTTTCTTAAAACAAATCAGTTTCAATAAAATTCCAAAACCACAAAACCCTGCCCAACTGTTTTCAGAAATAGTGAGCTACAACACACCATAAACCATCCCAAAACAAGGGAGTTATGAGCCACATGTTCTAAACCCTCCAATATAACCTTAAGAAAAAAGCGAAAGTTACGAAGAGCAGCGGAGTAATTTCCTTAATATACAGTTTTGATTTCTTGCCTGCCACATTATTAATTTAGCATTCGGGCAGGTTTGGTTCTTTTGTATCAAGACAAAAGAACAAACACCTTTTATAAATTTAAATTTTGTTATTGTTTTTATAATTTAAAATCTCAATTTAAACTTTCCTTAAAAAGCATCTGTTTCAATAAAATTCCAAAACCACACAACCCTGCCCAACTGTTTTCAGAAATAGTGAGCCACAACATATCATAAACCATCCCAAAACAAGGGAGTTATGGACCCAATGTACTAAACCCTCCTAAATAACCACAAGAAAAAAGCGAACGTTACGAAGAGCAACGGAGTAATTTCCTTAAAACCAGTTTTGATTTCCTGCCTGCCACATTATTAATTTAGCATTCGGGCAGGTTTGTTTCTTTTGTATCAAGACAAAAGAACAAACACCTTCCCACTGTCATTCTAAGCAAAGCAAAGAAACCCTCAGGTTCAGCGTAGCTAATCTCACAAAAAGCTCCTCCCTTCAGATGAAGGGAGGTGGATTATCGAAACGCAGTGAGATAAGACGGAGGGTTTGAATAAGTCATTACAAGCAAAACAAAAAACGTCACCCCATTTTTACTACACTTCATCGAACAAATAATACACTTTATCGATATTTTTCTTGGAATTTTAAAAACCATATTCTATATTCGTCTAGCTAACAAGCAGTTAACAACAACCAACAACCAACAACCAAAAACCAAAAACCAAAAACCAAAAACTAACAACTAAAAAACAGGCTCCCCCTGCATGGCCATGGCAGGGCACCTGTCTAAAAAACCGAA
>NZ_CAXATZ010000020.1:0-46435 GCF_963971605.1 uncultured Xanthomarina sp. | reverse complement strand
TAATGAATCATTGAGATAAAAAATTCAATTTTATCCTGGTCATTATTTTGAAATCCATACTTCTTGGCATTATCCAAGAGATTATCTAACAAATCCTTAAATAAGTCCCTGTTTGCCAGTATCTTTGGATAAATAAGCTTTCCATTTTTATCCATTAGCGATGACTCATCTATTTGGAGATCAAATTCAAATTCGGTATCAGCTTTAGATATAATGCGCTGAACATATTGTTGACAAAATCTAACAACATCAAAAGGAGTCAAATCTTTTTCTTGAATCACAGCTCCGGCATCAATACGTTTTGATATAGTTTGATGTACTTTATGGATGTCATCTTCAAGAAATGTCAAATAATCTCCAAGATTATATATATGCTTATCACTTCGCTTAAAATCAAGCACATCTGGTATATCTAATGCAACCTTTTCTTTTATAATTGCATTTAAGTTTTGCATTGTATCTAAAATATTACTTACTGGACCAGCTAGTGTGTGTCTTAAAAACGCATTTTGATTAACAAGCTCACTTTCTAAACCATGAATCTTATTAAACAAATCTAATTCTCGTTTTTGCTCTTGGGAATAAGCTTCCTTAAACCCTTTTACTTCAGATCGCTGGGTTTCCAAGTCTGGAAGCTTTATCTTAATGGTCAACATGTCTTTCTTTGACAATATATAAAGACTCGAATAAAGACCTGATAATTGCTTTTTAACATAATCGGCGTGGAGCTGATTAATCAAATAATCCAAATCTACCTTTTTAAAATCTACCCTAAAAGCAGATACAAAAAGAGAAATAAAAAAACCGGTTTTTGTTGTATTTACGTAAGTAGGTTTCAATTGATTATTCCTATTTACCAACAACAAACAAGGCTCATTAATCAGTCTCATTTGGTTAGGGTGCTTAGTCAAAGACAGCTGATCTGCATTTAAAAAATAATTTAAGGGGTCTTCTTTTAACTGTTTAACTCCAATGTATTTCACTTTATCATTAAAGGACTCCTTTTTATTAACATGTTGAATATTGCTTTTAATAGGAGTCAATAACTCACTTAAAGCAACACCTTCAAAATCTAACGAGAAGTACCGTCTAACAGTAAAGTTGTAATCCTGCTTTTTTACATCAGCATTGGAAACCAAGGTGATTTTATCCGATAACTCTGTTTCCTCAACCTCCGACAACAGTTTCTTCGAATCTAATCGAAGTCTATTGAGCCAATTACTATCACTAATTTTCACATAAGACCTAGCATCAACCATCTTAACGTTTTTATCTTGCTTGTTTTTATCGAGAATTAAAATAGCAAAGGGTATAGATGTATTCGTGAGTAAATTATCAGGAAACATAATGACTGTACTCAAAAGATTGTTTTCCACAAGCCTCTTTCGTGTGCTTTTGTTAGTATTAGAACTTAAAAAGTTCCCGGAAACAATGGCAATCAACTTTCCATCTGGTTTTAATGCTTCGACACCTCGATCAACAACAAAGTCTTCAGCAGTCACTGCATAACGAACATCATAATTGTTTTTAGAGAGTTTATAACCGAAAGGTGGATTTGCTATTATTAAATCAAAGGTATCACCATTTGAATTCCAATTACTAATAGAGTCCTCCATCTCAACGTGAAACTGTTCAGTACTTTTGTCATGAGCCATCAAACGCAAACCTCCAATAATAACATTGTTTGGTAATAGTTCCTGCCCCAAATAGCTAACATTATTTTTTAAATGCACACCAAATGAAGCATACCCAGCAAAAGGGTTATATACTTTAGAGTTATTATCCAAATCAACTAATTTAGCAGCAAGCTCACTGATTTCATTCGGCAATGTATCCTCTCCAGAACGTCTTCCACGAGATAGATGAGTTTTATTTAACAATATTTCAAACAATTCCCCGAAATTCTCTTCTATCAAAACCTTATCAGCATCATATTTTTTATCCAACAATTTCAGGATCCCTTTAGAATCATAAATATTCCATAACCTCAAAATAGCATTGATTTGAAGCTCACAAAACTTTAGGAAGTCTAATTGAGGAAAATCTTGATCTAATACCAAAAATTGATCCTTCTTAATTTTAAACGCAATGTTTTTATACTTTAAAGTATTTAAAAAGAGTACTACCAAAACATTATCTTCTATTGGACTTTTACCATCGAACAATTCAATAATATTCCATTGCCATTGTGCTACTTCATCAACTGATTCGTATTTCATAAAATGCTAATAAAAATTGTTAATTAAACTACTTTAAATCGTCAAATTTTTGTTTCATGGTTGGGTTATTATAAGTTAGCTTCTTTATAGTTAAATCCTCTGCTTTGTTATTAGCTAAACGTAAGTTGTTTTCAGAAGATAATAAGGCGGCTTTAGTCTTTTCAAGGTGAGAAATGGTTTTATCTATTTCACTAATAGCGGTCATAAATTTACGACTAGCTAAGTCATAATTACGGGCAAAACCGGTTTTAAACTCCTCTATTTTATCCTCAAAGTTTGTAATATCGATATTCTGATTTCTCATAATACTTAGCTCTTGCTTGTATTCTAAAGATTTCATACCTGCATTTCTTAATAAGGTAATCATAGGAACAAAAAACTGTGGACGAATGACATACATTTTTTCATATTTATAAGAAACATCTACAATGCCGGTATTGTACAAATCATTATCAGCTTCTAACAAAGATACCAGAACAGCATATTCACAACCTTTTTCTTTTCGATCTTTATCTAACTTGGCAAAAAAGTCTTCATTCTTCTTTTTGGTAGCCGTTTGGTCGTTCTCGTTTTTCATCTCAAACATAATGGATACTATCTCATTACCATTAGCATCCATATCCTTAAAAATAAAATCGCCTTTGGTTCCTCCGGTAGCATCATTATCCTTTTCAAAAAAAGCATTTGGAAATGCTGTTGGTCTAATTTTATTAAACTCTATTTCGCAATGTTGCTCCAAAGTTTCACCAACCATTTTGGTAGAGAGTTTTTGCTTGTAGTCTTTTAATCGTTCAATTTCTTCATCACGATACTTTATGACCTGGTCCTTAGTATCTAGCTCTCTCCTAAAATCGTCGCGTAATGATTTTTCTAACAAGGCCTTTTCCGTATCTTTTGCCTTAAGACTATTTTCAAGTTGATCTTTTTCCTTTTCCAAAGCATTTACAGCTTGCTGGAGCTCCAATTGTTTTTGAGTTTCTGCTTGTTGTAGTTTCGATTCTAAATCTTTTATGGCATTGTCTTTTTTAGCTACTTCTTGAATAAGTTCTGTTTTACTTTTCTCGCGAAGCGAATCTATTTCGCGCTGTTTTTCAGCCAACTTCTGCTGAAAGTCATTGAGTAATTGAGATTCTTTTAATTGTAGCGCATCTGCCTTTTGCTTTTCTGCAATTTCTAATCGGTTGTTAATTTCATCTTGAAACTGCTGATCCCGAACTTGCTTAACAATATCAGTATATATAGAATCGTCTACTTTAAAAACTTCTTGACAGTTAGGGCATTTTACGTTGGTATTGGTGCTCATAGCTAAACTATTTTTGGCTGGTGGCAATTAAATGGGCCACAATATGGATTTGAGATTCTGGGTGATCGGTTGGGTCTATTTTCTGGATGCGCATTTCAATATGGGTTTTTAAACCCACTTTTAGCAGTTTATAAAGGATGCGATTCTCTTGTCTTGGTACAAAACCGAGTTTATAATCTTTAAAATAAACGGCAATGGCGCGAGGGTCGTATTTGTTGTCCTCCTCCAGAACCACATCAACTTGGGTCCCAATCTCAAGTTGCTTAAAACATGTAGCGCCTTCATAATAGCTAAAACCGGCTAAATTAAAGTTGGCAAGGTGTTCTCTAATAGGTTTCATGGTTTTCATTTTTATAAGTTATAGCACAAAACTAAACTTAATATATGCAAAATAACTGCACAGTTACGCTTCATAAAACTGTTGCATTGTATTTGAATGTTCTCTCATTTGGGCTTTTAATGACTCTGGCTCTAACACCTCTACATCTTTTCCGTAAGACAACAACTGTTGTACTAATTCTTTATTTATTATGGTTTCAAACCAAACTTGGTCTTGTTTTTCTGCTTCAAAAAACTCTTCGTAATCTGGTTGAAATGGTTTTGTTTTAAAATAGTTTTCCCTTCCATTATGGAAACGCACAACAACGCGCTCTACATTTTCGTTTATTCTAGTCACACCAACCATGGTTCTGAAAAACAGTTCCCAATCGTTGTCTGAATCTAAATAATTGACGTCTTCAAGGGTTTTAAAACCAATGAGCCTTTCATCTAATGGAATACTCCATGCTTTAACATCTTTAGTTTTATTATACCCAAAGACAAACCATCGTCTATTATATTGTTTTAAAACATGTGGGTGAAATTCAAAAATGGATGATTCCTTATCTTTAAAACCTTTGTAAATTACCTGTAAAACTTCCTTTTTCTTGATAGCTAGATACAACGGCTTAAGATGATTTATACCCTTGTATTCTTCGTTATGATCATAAAACAAAATCCTTGATGCATCGTGTTCTTGCTCCTCTGCATCTTGAAACTTTATTAAGGCTTCTGCTAGTTTATCATATTTGGGTTGATTTTCAAAACGTGACAATAACTGTTGTGCAGCTTCAATTAGGTATTGTTCGTATTTTTGTAAAGGTCGTTTTGCAATAGTAAAATGAGCATCAGAGTATTTATACTCCCTTATTCCTTCTGGTAGTGGTGCACCAAAGCCTTCTTTTTTATCTCTAAAAACTTTAATATCGTCACGTAAGGTTCTTTCTGAAATTTCTTCTCCAGGATATAATTCCGAAATACCTTCATTAAGAGTTCTTAACAACTCATCAAAACCATACGATTTATTGCGAAAGCAATAGTCCAAAATATTATATCTCAAATGGGCGTGCTTGCTATTGGCCATTGATTCTAAATGTCTATTATTTTATACTAAAGTTTAAAAATATAACATTTACCGAATAAAGGGATACGGGTTTCCATAATTTTCACCAATAATCTAGATCTAGCATCAAATGAACTTCCTAAATTTAATTATACTTGTCACCTCGCGGGAACGCTATTAATGACGATATCATTCCTAGGGTATAATTAGGTCTGTTTTAAAACCTTACCAAAAGTAAGGTCTTCCTTACTAAAAAATTCAATTGCCAAAAATGTCAAGCAAAATGAATGACTAAAAAGACTTAACATTCAAATCCATAAGCCTCTTTCTTCTAAAACAAACATCCCATAGGTGACATTCATCATTTTAATTGATAAAGTCTTCGCCTACCTTTATGGCACCATCCCATTAAGGCTTTATGCATTTGTAAAAAAATCTGTTTGGGTATGAAAAACCTTGCTTATGTCTGTTGTAAAAAAAGTGACCCTAATTTCGGCCTTCGGTTTGTTGGCCCTGTTGCTTTATATGCTGTGGGCTTACAACCCCTGCAATTACAGCCACAAAAAAACCAATCTGGACAACAAGTACCAACTCTTAATTGCAAATGAAGGAAGCCATTTCAAAGATTCCGTAGTTAGCGTATTAACAAAACATTACAGCTCTAAACCCGTAAACATTAAAATTATTCCCCTAAGTGCCTTATCTCAAATAGAACCCAAAGAGTATCACGCCATAGTAATATTCCACTCATGGTACACCTGGAAACCTCCTCCTGAAGTGGAAGGATTTGTACACAAGCATCATAACTGCCTGGGAAACATAGTCAGCTTTAGCACCTCTTTTTATGGAAACCTGAAAATGAAGGAATTGGATGGAATAACGGGTGCCTCAAAAATGAGTGATGCAAGTGGCTATGCCCAAAAACTTATTGAAAAAATAAACCCATTGCTCAATATTGACAAGCAAAACTGAGCAAAATTATTTTTTTTTCTACTAAAATAAGCAACCCATAGAACAGACAAACAATTCCCTAATCCTTAACAGACAAAACCGAAATTCCAACCCCTTCCTTCGCTTTCAACAAATACAGCTCCCCATCTATGTCTTGATAATAACGGATGCCTATAACTCCCAGTTCCAATCCCAGACCAGCAGGTGTTTCGGCAACAGCAAAACTTAAGGAATCTCCTGCAAAATCTTTGGCCAATACCAAACTGTCCGCCAAATGCAATTTATAATCCAAAGTCTTAAAATTAAAATCCAAAACCCCAAACTGTAAGGCAATATGGGTAGCTCCCGAAATAAAAGAAACTTGTTTCATTTGAAACTTCGGAATGGCCAATGTGTAAGTGTCCCAATCCATCTCAAAATCAAAAGGCAATACGGTTTCTGGTTTACAATCTGGTGTATAATTAAAATGGACCAGTTTTCGCTTGCCCTCTTCAAATTCAAGTCCTCTATAAACCAAACGATTTCCACGCCCATTCACAGGATCCAAAGCCTTCAAACCCGTAAATAAAGTCATCAACCTACTGTGAAATAAAGGAAACTTATGTTGAACGTAAAACGGTCTTAAGGCCTGTCTAAAAACCTTATTCAATCGGGAACAATGTCCAAATTCACTATTGTTCTCCCTAACCCGTACCATACTCGCTTTGGTTTTAATAGCCTCCCTGGTAAATCCACCGCCAGCTTTGCGGCTTACAGGCTTACCTAATAACTCATAAAAGTTAATGCCCCAAATTGTACCAATAATGGTAAATAAACTCTTGTACTTTGCCATAATTTCTGTTTTTTTAAATGAATAATTCGATCTCTTTACCTTTTAAATAACTGTCAAAAATCCTACTTGAACAGACAGGGAAGCAAAATCAAAACCCTAACCCCTCTTAATACTCAATACTTAATACTTAATACTTAATACTTAATACTCAGTACTCAACACCCCACTCCCCTTAACCCCCTAACTACCATAAAGATACTAAATATTTCCATTATATTTATGTCGTGCTTATGTCGTGCTTATGCCGTGCTTATGTCGTGCTACATACCTAATAGACTCGTATAAGATTTTCCTTTAAAACATCTTGAAGCAACACTTGGTTTCCCGAAACATTCAACAAATAGACTTCTGGTAATTGCTCCACAATTAATAACAGACGGATGTTTGCAACCCTTTTTAGCACTCCTGTTTGGCTTGTGCCCCAAACGCAAGTGTCATTAACCATATACAAAGAATAAATTTTTGACCTTACGGATTAAATTTTCAAGTGAACCTGTTATTTGATACAGACCTCACTGGAAGACTTATTTTATTTGTTTTCAAGGTGTTTTTTATTTCAGGCTCAATAAAAAAGGTAAAACATAGCTGTTTATATGTATATAAATTTTTATATTGGGTTGTTTTAGATTCCTTACAGCTCCACTTATGATTAAACGTATCAAACCCCTAATTTTTATTACTTGCCTCTGTATTGCCTCTACCTACGGACAATCTTATTCCTCTTCATTTGAAGAAGGAATTTTTGAAGCCTATAAAAAAGACTCTATCCAATATAATTTCTTTGAAAGCATGTTTGCAATTGATTCGCTTGCAAGCAACAGCACCATTTTAACATACCAAGAAATGGTAACATCATTGATAAAAACATTTCCAGAAAGAGAAAGCAAAGAAAAAAAAGAACAAAAAAGAGTTAAATTAATTTACGATAGACTTCATGACACTTTTTTTAAAAAATACAATCTAAACGCTTATTTCAACAACCTCTTTGAAGACGGCACATACAACTGTGTAACGGCATCAGCCTTGTACGCTTACGTATTCGATGAATTAAACATCCCATACCATGTAAAGGAAACACCCTCTCACGTGTTTTTAATTGCATACCCAAAAACCTATAAAATCTATTTGGAAACAACGGTTCCAGGAGAATACGGATTTATAATCCCTAAAGAAGATGAAGTAAAAAAGATAATTGATGAGCTGATAAGCTATAAATTAATCACTGAAGAAGAAGTGGTCGCCAAAGGAGGCTTCATGAAGTTTTATGAGGATTTTTATTATGGAAATGAATTTATTGATAAAAGCGCCTTAATAGGCATGCAGTATTACAACCAAGGTTTGAGCTATCTAGATACCGAAGAAGATGATAAAGCCATAAACAGTTTAAACAAAGCCAAAGTGTTTTTTTCTTCTCCTCTAATCAAACCCATAGTCAAGAGCATCATGTTTGATAGGGTCAATCATTTGGAGTTCAACACCCTTGAGGATATTGAGTACCTGTTAGAATTAATTGCCATTGCCAACTACCCTGACGATTATTCTCTGGGAAATGTCGAATCCAGCTTATATAAAATAATTGAGCACGACGATAACGACAAGGAGTTTATAGAAGCCGCCATCGAAAAGTTTAAAACCATCCAGAATGAAAAAGTTAGAAACACAGCATTGGAATTTCTATATGAATACCTGGCCAAACAAGCTGGAACGGACGAAAATTTAGATGAAGCCTTAAAATACAGCAACTACATTTTAGAGCTAAACCCAAACAGTAAAATGGCCCAGAAAATCATTGAATATGTTTGTTTTAAAAAAGTAGCCCTATCTGCATTTAATATAGAGGCATTAAAAGAGTTTGAAGAAAACTGCAAGACGTATCCTTTCTTAAAGGAAAACAAACGCTATTATATTGCTCTATCTCATTTATACGGAAGTATTTCATTGAACAGTTTCAAAAACAAAGACATTGAAGTAGGCCATAAATACCTACAAAAATTAGAAGAGGTCCTGGACCATAATGAGGTCTTGAACGAAGTGAGCAAAATGTTGCTATCAGAACTGTATGTTAAAGCAGGGAATTACTATTACTACAAAGACCAGTATCAACCTGCTTACGACATTTACTCTAAGGGGCTTTCTTATTTACCTAATGATAGCGACCTAACCAAAAGGGCTCAATGGTCCAAAGAAGAGCTTTAAAAACTTACGGTACACCTTAGCCCTTCTTTGCTTTTTTTTATAACATCCCCTTAAGGCACCCAATCAAAAGGGAACGATTTAGACACTTATTCTAGGGGTTGTTTGTAATTTTTCGCCAATTTTAAGTAAACTTTAATAAGCAACTCCGACTTAAATGGGTACATTCATGTTCAAAACAAAAAAACCATGCAAAAAACCTATTACGACCCAGCAGACCTTAAAAAATTTGGCAAAATATCCGATTGGAATGAAGAACTCGGTTCTAAGTTCTTCGATTATTACAATGCCGTTTTTAAAGAAGGAACGCTTTCTGAAAGGGAAAAATCACTCATTGCTTTAGCTGTGGCTCACACCATACAATGTCCTTATTGCATTGATGCCTATACAGGAGATGGCCTGCAACGCGGCATCACTAAAGAAGAAATGATGGAAGCCCTACATGTGGCTGCTGCTATTCGTGGTGGCGCTTCTTTGGTTCATGGCGTACAAATGATGAATAAAGTGAATAAATTAGACCTTTAAGCTCTGGACAAACGCGGTCAAGACCGCAATTTAAAATCATAAAATGATCGATTCCCTACATAAACGTCAAAGTGAATTAGCAAATAGCAACAAACAATTAGAGTTTCTATCCAATGGCATATTTAAAAATGGCGAACTGGCAACTTTCAACAGTAAAATTGCTGAAACCAATCAGTTTCCGTTACAACCAAAAAAACTGGAAGTCCTTCAAATTAACTTGGGCTACATGTGTAATCAGGTTTGTGAACATTGCCATGTAGATGCTGGTCCAGACCGAAAGGAAATTATGACAAAAGACACCATGTTACAATGCTTAAAGGTGATAAAAAACACGCAAGCTCACACCCTGGACCTTACTGGTGGTGCCCCAGAAATGAATCCCCATTTTAAATGGTTTGTGGAAGAAGCAACCAAAATTGGCATAAAGGATGTTATTGTGCGCTCCAACCTAACCATATTAAGGGCGAATAAAAAATATTACAGCCTCCCGGGTTTTTTTAAAAAACACAACATTCATGTGGTGTCCTCCATGCCTCATTGGACCAAAGGCAAAACCGATAAACAACGTGGTTCTGGTGTTTTCGATAAGTCCATTAAAGCACTTCAGGAACTCAATGCCATAGGTTATGGCATGCCAAACAGCCACCTAAAACTGGATCTGGTGTATAACCCTTCTGGTGCTTTTTTACCGGGAAATCAGGTGGCTTTGGAAAAAGAGTTTAAAAAAGCACTGCTGGAAGATTTTGGCATCCAGTTTCATAACCTTTTTACCATTACAAATTTACCCATCAGTAGGTTTTTGGATTACCTCATTGCCTCTGAAAATTACGAAGACTACATGTACGCGCTTGTAGAGGCCTACAATCCAGAAACCGTTAAAAACCTCATGTGTACCAATACCATTTCTGTGGGTTGGGATGGGTTTTTATACGATTGCGATTTTAACCAAATGCTGGAACTCCCTGTAAACAGCAACCTAAAACATATTAGTGAATACAACGAAGAAACATTGCAAAACAGAAACATTATCACCTCACAACATTGCTATGGTTGCACTGCTGGCGCTGGCAGCAGCTGTCAAGGAAACCTAATTCCTTAGAAATCAAAAATCTCATGCTCATAAAACATAAAACACAACCTAAGCACAAGTCACCTAACCATGAAACATAATCTCTCAATCATATGCTTATTCTTTGTAGCTGCATACACTGGATTTGCTCAGGAAAGCTTGGATGGCTTACTCAAAAAACACCATACCTCGAAAATCCCATATATCTCTGTGGAAGAGTTGGCAATGCCTAATACCCAAGCCTTGATTTTGGATGCTCGTGAGTTTCAAGAATACCAAGTAAGTCATATCAAAAATGCTGTTTTTGTTGGTTACAACACCTTCAATTTAGAGCAAACAGCCTTATTAATCAACAACAAACAACAGCCTATTGTAGTCTATTGCTCCTTAGGGATCCGTTCCGAAACAATTTCCAATCGCTTATTAAAAGCTGGCTATACCAATGTCTACAATTTATATGGAGGTATATTTGAATGGGTTAACAATGGGTTTGATGTGTATGACAGCAAAGGCAATAAAACCAATAACATCCATGCTTTTTCTCCTGAATGGAGCAAATGGCTTAAAAAAGGGAATAAAGTTTTTAATTAACAAATCATGGGCATTTTAAATACCAAAGACACCAATAACAACAAGGAATTGGCTTTCAGTTTTCATTTCCCTACTTCCAAAAAAGCCCTAATCATCTTTACCAGAAACCCGGAATTGGGAAAATGCAAAACCCGTTTGGCTAAAAGCATTGGGGACGAAGCCGCTTTAACCATTTATAAATACCTACTACAGCATACAGCAATCATAACAGCACCTGTTTCGGCAGATAAGTTTGTTTTCTATTCTGAAAACATTCTTGAAAATGATATTTGGGACGATACCATCTTCAGAAAAAAACTGCAAGAAGGCGCAGATTTGGGCCTAAGAATGCAAAATGCCTTTACCGAACTTTTTAATACGGGCTATGAAAAAATCATGATTGTTGGCAGCGATATTTTAGACTTGAACACCAAGCATATTTCAGATGCTTTTATTAAATTGGACACACACGATGCAGTAATTGGTCCTGCTCAAGATGGTGGCTATTATTTATTGGGAATGAAACAACTACTTCCTGATATTTTTAAAAACAAAACCTGGGGCACAGCTACCGTTTTAAAGGAAACCATAAAAAATTTACAAAACCAAAACCTCTTTCTTTTAGAAGAATTAAACGATATAGATACCTTTGAAGATGTTAATAACAATAAAATACTTAAAAAATTAGTGACTCATGATTAAATACATAATGGAAACAGCCGAATATTTAGAAGAAAAAGGCTTTTTAAATCCAGAAATAGGCATTATTCTTGGCACAGGATTGGAAAAATTGATTAACGATATCGAGGTCCTCGCCGAAGTTAGCTACAACCACATTCCTAATTTTCCCACTGCAACTGTGGAGTTTCACAAAGGAAAATTGATTTATGGAAACTTGGAAGGGAAAAAAGTGGTAGTCATGCAAGGTCGTTTTCATATCTATGAGGGCTACTCCTTACAGGATGTTACCTATCCCGTTCGCGTTATGGAAAAATTGGGCATTAAAACACTTTTGGTATCCAATGCTTCTGGTGCCATCAATAAAAACTTTAAAAAAGGGGAACTCATGCTTCTGGACGACCATATCAACCTCCAAGGCAGTTCTCCCTTGGCCTTTAAAGGAGTGGAACTTTTAGGGGAACGCTTTACAGACATGAGCGAACCTTACAACAAAGCTTTAAACAATACCTTTAAACACATTGCCAAATCACAAAACATCACCTTGCACGAAGGGGTGTATGCCAGTGTGGCTGGTCCACAACTGGAAACAAGGGCCGAATACAGAATGCTGAAAATTATAGGGGCTGATGCCGTTGGCATGAGTACGGTTCCAGAAATTATAGTGGCCAATCATTTAAATTTAAAAGCTGCTGCCGTTTCTGTCTTAACTGATGAATGCGATCCAGACAACCTAAAACCTGTAAACATCAGTGAGATTATTGAAATGGCCGGCAAAGCCGAACCCCAAATGATTACCTTGTTTAAGGAATTGATAAAGACACTCTAAATTGTAATCAAATTATCTCCTGCAAGGCTTCAAAAAACCTTGCAGGCTTTAAAACAGATGTCATGGAAAAATACCTGGAAATAATAAAAAACGCCTATACTGGCTATTGGAATTATCTCATAAAAGAGATAACGTCTTTCAGTTATTGGGATAATTATTTCTATGGTCTCATCATCATCTCCTTAGCTGTTTGGATACTGGAAATCTTGTTTCCGTGGAGAAAAAACCAAGCGCTTTTTAGAAAGGATTTTTGGCTGGACACCTTTTACATGTTCTTTAATTTCTTCTTGTTGAACTTGATTGTCTTTATTGCCCTATCCAATACAGTAGCCGAAATTTTTAATGATATCCTAGGACTTGTAGGACTATCGCTTTCCAGCTTTCAATTGTTTGAAGTGAATAAGCTACCTAAACCCTCGGGACTTTTCATCTTTTTTATAGTGGCCGATTTTGTGCAATGGAACACACACAGATTGTTACATCGTGTGCCTTTTCTCTGGAATTTCCACAAAGTGCACCATTCCGTTAAAGAAATGGGCTTTGCTGCTCACTTACGCTATCATTGGATGGAACCTGTGGTTTACAAATCCATTTTATACATTCCATTGGCCATAATTGGTGGTTTTGAGGCTCAAGATGTTGCCTTGGTACACTTCTTTAACATTACCATAGGCCATTTAAACCATGCCAACCTTGGTTGGGACTATGGCAAATTGAAATACATTTTCAACAACCCAAAAATGCATATTTGGCATCATGCCAAAAAGCTTCCCAAACATGCAAGGTTTGGGGTAAATTACGGACTAACACTTAGCATTTGGGATTACCTTTTTAAAACCAATTACGTTCCTGAAGATGGTCGGGATATTGAATTGGGCTTTTCTGGGGACGAAACCTTTCCTAAAGATTTTGTAAACCAGGAACTATATCCATTAAAATTTAAACCTAAAAATGAAGACTAAAGCCTACATATTGATTGTTTTATTGGCTGTATTGGCTGTATCACTTCCCACAAAAGCCCAAAACCTAAACTATCATGCCTATAACAAGCTGCTTCAAAAACATGTCAATAGTTTTGGTGAGGTGAATTACCAAGCCATAAAAACAGACCCTCAATTATTGCAGGCCAGTTTGGAAGGGTTTACAAAAACCCAACCCAACAAATCTTGGTCCCAGGAAGAACGTTTAGCTTATTGGATCAATGCGTATAATGCGTTTACCATCAAATTAATTATTGATAATTACCCAATAAATAGCATCAAAGACCTCAAAAATCCTTGGGATCAAGAATTCATACCAATTGGTAAACAACTCATGTCTTTAAACCAAATAGAGCATGATATCTTAAGAAAGATGAAAGAACCCAGAATCCATTTTGCCATAGTTTGCGCTTCAAAATCCTGTCCTAAGTTATTGAATGAAGCCTATACTCCTTCAAAATTAGATCTACAATTAACGCTTGCGACTGAAGAATTTCTTTCGGATGAAACCAAAAACAATCTAGCTGCAAACAACATCCAAATCTCTAAAATATTTAAATGGTTTTCTGAAGATTTTACAACCAATGGCAGTCTAATCGATTTTTTAAACCTGTATGCTTCCATTGAAATCTCTCAAAATGCAAAAAAAAGTTACTTGGATTACAATTGGGACTTAAATGAATAAAATCTCCATCATCATCCCAATTTTAAACGAAGCAGAAAATATCCAAAACCTGCTCCAGCACCTCATGTGCAACTCCAAGGAAGAAAATATTGCAGAACTAATAATAGTTGATGGAGGCAGTACAGATAACTCCCAGGAACAAATTAAAACCTTTATCGGCTCTAGTGCATCAAAAACAAACATAAAACTTTTAAAGTCCCCTAAAGGAAGGGCCAAGCAAATGAACCTAGGAGCAAAAACAGCGCAAGGCAACATCCTTTACTTTTTGCATGCCGATTCCTTTCCTCCCAAAAACTTCGATCAATACATTATAAATGAAGTCAAAAACGACCATCTGGCTGGTTGTTTTAGAATGCAATTCAACCACAAACATTGGTGGCTGCGCTTGGCAAGTTGGCTTACCCAATTTCACTGGAGAGCCTGTAGAGGTGGCGACCAAAGTCAGTTTATCACCAAGAAATTGTTTCAGGAAATTGGAGGATATAATGAACGCTATATCATTTACGAAGACAACATCCTAATTAACCAGCTCTACAAACGCAAGCAGTTTAAAGTCATTAACAAAAAACTAAAAACCTCTGCCAGACGTTATCAAACCCATGGCATTTGGAAACTTCAATATCATTTTTGGGCCATTTATGTTAAAAAATGGTTTGGCGCTTCTCCCGAAGAACTTTACAAATATTATAAAAAACACATTGCTTAAAACCTGTTGATAACCCCTAACTTTCTGATTGAAAAATCGTTGTCCATTTAATTTCCGTTTGCTACATTTGTAGCGAACATTCGCTAAAATCAATTAAAACACACAACCAACCATGAAAATCACGAAAGTACTTGTTGCCAACAGAGGGGAAATTGCCATTAGAATTTTTAGGGCTTGTACAGAAATCAATGTAAGAACCGTTGGTATTTACACCTTTGAAGACAGATATTCCCTACACAGATATAAAGCTGATGAATCGTATCAAATTGGGGAGGACAACGATCCATTAAAACCCTATCTGGATATTGATGAAATTATAAAAGTAGCTTTGGAATGTGGTGCCAATGCCATTCATCCTGGTTATGGTTTTTTGTCTGAAAATGCACAATTTGCGCAAAAATGCGAAGAAAATAACATCATATTTATTGGCCCTAAAGTATCCGTTTTAAAATCTTTAGGTGATAAAATTACGGCTAAAGAAGTGGCTGTGGCCAATAACATCCCTATCATCCAAAGTAACCAAAAACCTCTTAAAGACATTGACACAGCACTGTCTGAAGCTAAAAACATTGGCTATCCCATTATGTTAAAGGCTGCTTCTGGTGGTGGTGGTCGTGGCATGCGCGTCATACGACAACCCGAAGAACTAAAAGGGGCTTTTAACGAAAGCAAGCGTGAAGCCTTGAATGCTTTTGGAGACGATACCGTGTTTTTGGAAAAGTTTGTTGAAAACCCAAAACACATAGAAATTCAAATTGTAGCAGATAACTATGGAAATACGGTTCATTTATTTGAACGCGATTGTTCGGTGCAACGTCGTTACCAGAAAGTCATTGAATTTGCTCCTTCATACGATTTGAATCAAGAAACCAAGGATGCCCTTTATAAGTATGCCATTAATATTTGTAAGGCTGTTGATTATAACAACATAGGAACCGTGGAGTTTTTAGTGGATGATGACGGCTCCATCTACTTTATTGAAGTCAACCCTAGAATCCAGGTAGAACACACAGTAACCGAAGTGGTAACAAACATCGATTTGGTTAAAACACAACTTTTTATTGCTGGTGGCTATAAATTATCAGACCAACAAATAAAAATACCAAACCAGGAAGCCATAAAAGTAACAGGGTATGCCTTACAATGCAGGATTACCACCGAAGATCCCCAAAACGATTTCAAACCAGATTATGGAGAAATAACCACGTATAGAAGTGCTTCCGGTTTCGGGATACGTTTAGATGCTGGTTCTGTGTATCAAGGAGCCATTGTGTCACCTTTTTTCGATTCCATGTTGGTAAAAGTGACTGCCAACAGTAGAACGTTAGATGGTGCCTGTAGAAAAGTACGTCGTGCTCTGGCCGAATTTAGAATTCGAGGCGTAAAAACAAACATGCCGTTCCTGGATAATATTTTAAAACACGAAACCTTTAGAAGAGGTGATGTAACCGTAAATTTCATCAAGCAAAACCCCGATTTATTTGTCTTTAAAGCCCCAAGAAACAGAGCCACCAAATTAGTAACATATTTAGGGGATGTGATAGTCAATGGAAATCCTGATGTTAAAAAAACAGATCCAACCAAAACCTTTGTAAAGCCTGTTGTTCCTAAATTCAATCCAAATGGCAGCTATCCTCAAGGGACCAAGGACTTACTCACAACCTTAGGGCCAGATAAATTTGCCCAATGGCTAAAAGCCGAAAAGAAAATTCACTTTACAGACACCACCATGCGCGATGCGCATCAAAGTTTATTGGCTACCAGAATGCGAACCTACGACATGCTGAAAGTAGCTGAAGGCTATGCTAAAAACAATCCTGACATTTTTAGCATGGAAGTTTGGGGAGGAGCTACCTTTGACGTTTGTTTCCGTTTTTTGCAGGAAAATCCATGGGAACGCTTGCAACTTTTGCGTAAAGCCATGCCAAACATCCTACTTCAAATGTTGATTAGGGGATCGAATGGGGTTGGCTATACAGCTTATCCAGACAACCTAATTGAAAAATTTGTGGAGCAATCCTGGGAAAATGGCGTGGATCTTTTTAGGATTTTCGATTCGCTTAACTGGATGAAATCCATTGCGCCTTGTATCGAACATGTAAGAAACAGAACCCAAGGTTTGGCTGAAGGTTCCATCTGCTATACAGGTGATATTTTAAATCCTAAAAACACCAAATACAACCTTAAATATTACACAACTTTAGCAAAAGACATTGAAAATGCTGGAGCCCATATTTTGGCCATTAAAGACATGGCTGGACTGTTGAAACCTTATGCTGCCTTCGAATTGGTTTCTGCCTTAAAACAAGAATTGAACATTCCTGTTCACCTGCACACGCATGATACCTCTTCCATCCAATCGGCTACTTACTTAAAAGCCATTGAAGCTGGTGTGGACGTGGTAGATGTGGCACTAGGAGGCTTATCGGGTTTAACCTCGCAACCAAATTTTAATTCGGTTGTGGAAATGATGAAATTCAACCCACGAGAAAATTCACTAAACATCGACTCCCTAAACGAGTATTCCAACTATTGGGAAACGGTAAGGGAGTATTATTACCCTTTTGAATCTGGTTTAAAAGCTGGTTCTGGGGAAGTATTCAAACATGAAATTCCTGGAGGTCAATATTCCAATTTAAAACCACAAGCTCAAGCATTGGGTCTGGAAGACCGTTTCCACGAAATTACAGCCATGTATGCAGATGTCAATCAGCTTTTTGGAGACATTGTAAAAGTGACTCCAAGTTCCAAAGTTGTTGGAGATATGGCTCAATATTTGGTAAGCAACAATCTTACCGTTCAAGATGTATTGGAACGAGGAGACACCATTTCGTTTCCACAATCTGTAGTGAGCTTCTTTAAAGGCGACCTAGGCCAACCTGTTGGTGGCTTTCCTAAAGACCTTCAGAAATTAATTTTAAAAGACGAAAAACCTTATACAGATAGACCAAATGCCCATTTGGAACCCATAGATTTTGAAAAGGAATACGAGGCTTTTAGAAAGATTTTCGAAAAAGATCTAAGCAGACCTTTAAAAATAACCGATTTCCTATCCTACAAACTCTATCCAAAAGTTTTTACGGATTCTTACAACAAACATTTGAAGTATGACAACCTGATGAATCTACCGACCAAAAATTTCTTTTATGGTATGGAAATAGGTGAGGAAATCATTGTGGAATTGGACAAAGGCAAAACACTTCTTATTACTTTGGATTCGGTAGGAAAACCTAATGAAGATGGTATGGTAACCGTTTATTTTAAAGTAAACGGACAAGGCCGATCGGTTCAAATAAAAGACGAATCGATTAAAATTGATAAAGTGGAACACCTAAAGGCAGACAAAGCCAATACCAAAGAGATTGGCGCTCCTTTACAAGGTTTGTTATCTACCATTTTGGTCAAGAAAGGAGACAAAGTGACCAAAAACCAACCTTTGTTTATAATTGAAGCCATGAAAATGGAAACTACCATCACTGCCAACGAAGCTGCCACAGTAAAACAATTGGTTTTAAATCCTGGAGTCATGGTAAATTCAGAAGATTTGGTAATTCGTTTAGAATAAAATTAACATCAAAAACTGAAAGGTCTTCTTATTTTTATGGACAAAACAGCAAAACAAACTGTATGAAACCTGACAACCTTGAAACACAAGAAGAACCTAATTTCTTTAAATGGGCATTTAAATATGCTGCCACAGCCGGAATAGCAGGTATTATATGCTGCGTGGCTCCAGCCGTCTTATTCATGTTTGGACTCATGGGAGGCATTTATGCCATTTCCTTTGCCGATTTCTTTTATGCCGAAGACGGTTCCATTGGAACAGGCTCGTGGATTCTTAGAGGTCTCGCAGTAATAATTGGTGTGTATGGAATTTATCTTTACCGAAAAAAGCAAAATCAATGTTCCATGGATCCTAAAAGAAAAAAGAAAAACCTTATTTTAATGATCCTTATTACCGTTATTTTGGGGCTTGGCATCTTTTTGTCATTAGAAAAATGGTCTTCTTGGTATTTTGATGAACATATTGTTCCTGCCCAACAAGAAGAATACAAGCAAATGGAACTTCAGGAGTAAGTGTTTTTTCTATTTGAAAAATTATATCCAGAAATTCATGGAAAAAGATGCCTTATAACTTAATAACTTAAAAAAATAGAATTTAGCCAAATCATTCATGCCAATACTAAAAGTTATTATTCCTGCATATAACGAAGCTGATTCTATTGCGAAGGTCATTCATGATATCCCTAAAACGGTAAACGAAATTATTGTAGTGAACAACAATTCCACCGATGCTACTGAAGTCAATGCCAAACAAGCAGGAGCAACCGTTTTAACGGAGTCCAGAAAAGGATATGGCTATGCCTGCCTAAAAGGTATGGCTTATGTGTCCAAACAAAAAATAAAACCGGATATTGTGGTCTTTCTTGATGGCGATTATAGCGATTTTCCAGAAGAATTAACTAAAATAGTTCAGCCAATTATTGAAGATAACATCGATTTTGTAATTGGAGCCCGTGTAAAACGACTTAGAGAACCTGGCTCCATGACCCAACCTCAAATTTTTGGGAATTGGCTAGCCACCTTTTTAATGCGTACCATGTTTGGTTCAAATTTTACAGACCTAGGGCCTTTTAGAGCCATTAAGTACCAAAAACTACTGGCTTTGAAGATGGAAGACAAAACCTATGGATGGACTGTGGAAATGCAATTAAAAGCCTTGAAACAAAAACTATCTTACATTGAAATTCCTGTGAGCTATAGAAACCGAATTGGAGTTTCAAAAGTCTCTGGCACCTTAAACGGAGCCATTATGGCTGGTATTAAAATTTTAGGTTGGATTTTTAAATACAGTTTCAAATGATGTATTTGCTTAGTATCATCATAGTTGTATACACCATTGCCCTTACGCTGATATTTATCTATGCGTTGGCGCAGCTCAACTTGCTTTCAAATTATTTAAAGGCTCAAAAAAAACAATCTCAAGCTGTTAAATTTGACTTTTCAAATCCAAATAACATTCCTTTTGTCAGCATTCAACTTCCTGTGTATAACGAAATGTATGTGATGGAACGTTTGCTTGAAAATATTTCCAAAATGGATTATCCAAAAGACAAATTGGAGATTCAGGTTCTGGACGATTCCACAGACGAAAGCTTGGAACTTACCCAAAAATTGGTAAAACAATTGAAACTTTCAGGCGTTAACATAGTGCATATTCACAGAACAAAAAGGACTGGGTTTAAGGCAGGTGCATTAAAAGAAGGACTGAAAGTTGCTAAAGGGGAATTTATAGCCATTTTTGATGCCGATTTCCTTCCAAGGCCAAACTGGTTAAAGGAAACCATCCCTTACTTTAAAGATGAAAATATTGGTGTTGTACAAACCCGTTGGAGCCATCTAAACAGGAACCATTCCGTTTTAACAAAAATCCAAGCGTTTGCGCTGGATGCCCATTTTACCCTGGAACAAGTAGGCAGAAACAGTAAATCCCATTTTATAAATTTTAATGGAACAGCTGGTGTATGGCGAAAAACCTGTATTCTGGAAGCTGGAAATTGGGAAGGAGACACCCTAACGGAGGACTTGGATTTAAGCTACAGAGCCCAATTGAAAAACTGGAAATTTAAGTACCTGGAAGACGTTGAAACCCCAGCCGAACTTCCTATGGCAATAAGTGCTGCACGTTCACAACAGTTTAGATGGAACAAAGGTGGCGCAGAAAACTTTAGGAAAATGGCTTGGAAACTCATTAAGAACAAACATATATCAGCAAAAACAAAAACTCATGGATTACTGCACTTATTAAATTCCACCATGTTTTTAAACATCTTTATTGTGGCCGTTTTAAGCATTCCCATGCTTTATATTAAAAACGAATATGAATCTTTAAAACCTTACTTTTATGTCATGAGCTTTTTTGTGGTGAGCTCGATAATTTTCTTTGTTTGTTATTGGTTTATGTACAAAAAAATATACGGCAACAGCTTAAAAGACTTTATAGAGTACCTAGGTATGTTTTTTACCTTTTTCTCAATAGCTATGGGTTTTTCGCTGCATAATTCCGTAGCTGTCCTGGAAGGACATTTTGGAAAACGCAGTGATTTTGTAAGAACCCCTAAATTCAACATAAATTCATTATCAGAAAGCTGGAAAAACAACAAATACCTTTCTAAGAAAATTCCAATTTATGTGCTTTTTGAAGGGCTATTGACGCTCTATTTTGGGTTCGGTATGTATTCGGCTTTTGTAGTGGGAAATCAAGGTGGCGATTTTGGTCTTTTCCCGTTTCACCTCATGCTATTTCTAGGGTTTGGCTATGTTTTTTTTAAATCCGTAACATCAAGTGCTTAAAGTTTTGAAACATCTATTCGAAACAGTTCAGCAGCATTTTTCCATAGAATCAGTTCTTTTTTTTCATCTGCCAGTTCCAGTTGGTCCATAAATTTCAAATAGGATTTCATATTGGAAATAGGCCAATCTGTTCCATAAAGCAAATAGTTTGGATCGCCAGCATAGGTAATCATTTCTTCGATTTCCTTTTTCATATAACGCTCAAACTTTTCGGAAAAATCTCCAAGCACCAATCCAGAAATATCGGCATAAACGTTTTTGTTTTTATAGACCACCTCCATACAATCCTTAATCCAAGGGTTTCCTACATGGCAAATAACAATTTTTAGGTCTGGGTAATCCACTGCTAAATCGTCTATATGTAAAGGATGTGAATACTTTACTTTTCCAGTTGGTGCATAGGTGTCTCCAGAATGAAACATCACAGGTACATTGTACTCTATAGCCATTTCGTACCATACTTTCAATCTGGTGTCATTAGGATAAAAGGGTTCGTAACCAGGATAAAATTTCAAACCTTTAATCAACCCGTTTTCAAGATACTCCCCTATTTCCCTAATATCCCTATGATTGTAATTCAGGTAACTGATTCCAGACACAGCTCCCAAGTTATTCCTGTCTTTAATGGCTTCAACTACCTGTTTGGTGCTTGGTCTATGCTCATTAACCTTATAAGATGATAATACCAATGAATATGCTACCTTATTTTCCAACATGGTTTCTGTTAACCGGTTTAAACATTCGTTTAGCGACACCACTCTATCTTCGTGATAATTGTTGATATGGGTATGTACATCTATAATCATATATCTTGCTTAAGGTTGTTACTTATTTTATTTCTTCAAGAACAGCTGCATAAGCTGCATTTTCCTCTAATAAACTTTTAGATGAAAGAGCTATGGCTCGAAACAGTTCCAAATGGGCAAAGTCGTTACTAGGAACATAGTCCTTATCGTTATATTTTGGATTTGCTGAAAGTTTAACAACTACGGTTTTTGTTGTTGGGTTTACATAAATATATTGTCCGTAAACACCCATAGCCATAAATTCCCCTTGCTTACTTTCTGGAATCCACCATTGATAGCCATATCCAAAATGGGTTTCGCTAGGTTGAACATGTGGTGCATCTGGATGTGTGGAGGCTTCAACCCACTGTTTTGGCACTACTTGCTTGCCTTGAACCACTCCTTTGTTTAAAAACAAGGTGCCCATTTTGGCAAAATCCCTAAGTGTTAAATTTAAACCTCCTAATACCATTTCCATCTGTTCTCCATCCAACAACCAATAACCATCATATTCCATGCCCAAAGGATTGTATAATTTTTCTTGCATGTATGCTGTAATGGTTTTTCCTGTGGCCCTTTTTAAAATCATACCCAGTACATGCGTGTTTATACTTACATAATGGCATACGGTTCCAGGTTCCAATTCGCGATCTAAACTGGC
The DNA here is from genome assembly GCF_963971605.1 of uncultured Xanthomarina sp. Lineage (NCBI taxonomy): Bacteria > Pseudomonadati > Bacteroidota > Flavobacteriia > Flavobacteriales > Flavobacteriaceae > Xanthomarina > uncultured Xanthomarina sp. The sequence continues at coordinate 23,714 of NZ_CAXATZ010000020.1, read as the reverse complement.
AGCAAAGGCGTCTTGGGAATTCCCCATGGCAAAACCTCTGCCCCAACGATTGATATCGCTAAAAAAATCGGCATAATCTTCATTAAATTTCACTCCTGTGGACATTTGAAGGACGTCTTTAATCTTTACACCTTCATAAGCAGATCCTTTCAGTTCTGGAACATAAACTTCAACAGTTTCGTCAATGCTCTTAATATAACCTTCATGGACTGCAATTCCCATTAAAGCTGATATAACCGATTTTGCCATGGACCACGAAATGTTTCTTGTGGATTGGGTATTTCCCAAATAATAATTTTCAAACACCAAACTGTCCTGCTGAATCACTAAAAATCCAGTGGTCCAGGAATCTTCTAAAAAAGACTCTGTCTGGTACTTTTTGCCATTGAATTGAAAGCTTTCCGGTAGCTTGATGCTAGTAGCTTTTGGATATGCCAATTTATTCTCTGGAGCTTCCAAAACGGCCACTGGCCAAACGGAATCAAATGACCTAAAATTACTTACAATCTGGTCTTCATCAAAAAGATGCATGGTTAAGTTTAGCATTTTGTATTTTGGATAAAACCAAATACCAAATACAATAAGTATGGCCAACAAACCCAATCCAATTTTTTTCCATGTTTTCATAAGCGTCCTATGTTTAAAAAACAGCATGTAAGATAACATCTAATTTGTACTTTATTAAAAAAAAGCCTGTTTTATTTGTCATGGAAATGGATTGGGTTTTAAAAAACAAATTATGGCTATCTTTGATTCATGTTATTAAACCCTACATTTTTAAAGCTGTATAAATTCCCAATATTACTGGCTATTTCAAGCTTGCTGTTCTATTTTGACTTTGCTTACAACCTACAAAGAACCGATTCCATTAAGCTTGTAACCTTATATGTTGCTTTGTTTTTTGTGTTTTACAAACTGGTTAAACTTACTAAAAGCAATCTCTTGTTTTTAACTGTATTGGCTTTGGCATTTAGGGCTGTTTTTATTTTGGCCATCCCAAATCTGTCACAAGATTTTTATAGGTTTATCTGGGATGGACGTATGGTTTTACAGGGTTTTAACCCCTATCTTTACACGCCATATTTTTTTATTTCCATAAACGATTTTCCAATTCCTCAAGCCCAAGAACTGTATTTGGGGATGGGAAGCCTAAGCGCCAATCATTATACCAATTATCCACCATTGAACCAATTGTGTTTTGCTTTAGCCGAATTGTTTCCAGGAAAAAGCATCTTAAGCTCTGTTATTGGCCTTCGACTTATAATTATAGCAGCCGATTTTGGAACGCTTTATTTTGGGAAAAAACTACTGCAACAATTAAAATTGCCTGTTCATCATATTTTTTGGTATGTATTAAATCCGTTTATAATTATTGAGCTTACTGGCAATCTGCATTTTGAAGGTGTCATGATTTTCTTTTTCTTATGGAGTTTGTATTTATTGTCATGCAATAAGTGGTTTTTGGCAGCTGTTGTCTTTGCCTGTTCTGTTTCCATAAAGCTTATTCCATTGCTATTTTTACCTTTGCTTTGGCAGTGGTTTGTACCCAATAAAAAAGATGCTTCTGTCTGGCTTTATATTATAAAATTAATAGGGTTTTATGCTGTTGTTGGTTTATTTGTTGCTTTACTATTTACGCCATTTTACTCACAACAATTCATACTAAATTATGCTGAAACCGTTGGTTTATGGTTTCAAAACTTTGAGTTTAATGCAAGCCTCTATTATATTGCCAGGGAAATAGGATACCAAATAACAGGCTATAATGAAATTGCCATAATAGGAAAATTTATGGCGCTATTGGTGTTTATTATGGTGATTGCCTTGGCTTTTTTTAGAAAAAATGCCACTATGGTTCAACTTTTTTCTGCCATGCTTTTTGCTTTAACTTTTTATTACTTTACAGCCACAACCGTTCATCCTTGGTACATTGCAACGCTTTTAATATTATCCATTTTTACTAAATACAAATTTCCATTGGTTTGGAGTTTGGTAATTATTTTAAGTTATTTGGCGTATGCAAATTTCAACAATACCGAAAATTTATGGGTAGTGAGTTTGGAATATGTCGTGGTTTATAGTGTATTTTTGTACGAAATTTTAAGAAAAGAATCTGTTGAAACTAAATTTCCCAAAACTCTTTAGGCGTATTGCCAGAATTATAGCAACGCTTTTAATTTTATATGTCCTTTCGTTGGTTTTTGTTTATTTTAAACAAGAACGTTTCTTTTTCAACCCAAAAACACTGGCAAAAGATTACCAATTTGAGTTTGAAGAACCTTTTGAGGAACTCAATATTCCAGTTGCAGAGAACATCAATTTAAATGCAGTGCTATTTAAAACCGAAAATCCCAAAGGCGTTATCCTATATCTACACGGAAATGCTGGAGCCATTCACGAATGGGGAAAACGCGCTTCGTTGTATTTAAACAATCAATACGATATTTTATTTGTGGACTACAGAGGTTATGGAAAAAGCGATGGGTCTTATTCTAATTCCGAAGAGTTGTTTAACGACATGCAAAAGGTTTACGATTACACAAAAACACGTTACCATGAAGAAGACATTGTAGTCCTTGGCTTCTCTTTAGGTTCTGGGTTGGCCAGTTATTTAGCTTCTAAAAACAATCCGAGGATGCTTATTTTAAACGCTCCTTATTATTCATGGAAAACCTTGATTACAGAAGAAATTGCTCCTCTCATTCCAGGGTTTATCATAAAATACGACATTCCTTCCTATCAATTTGTCAAGCAGGTAACTTGTCCCATCAAGATTTTTTATGGTACTAGGGATTTTTTAATCCATCCGGATACAAATGCCAAAAAACTTCAGGCATTGCAGCCAAACAACATAACACTGTATCCTATTACAGATGCTGGACACAATGGTTTGCATATTACCAAACAGTACTACGAAGATTTAAAACAGGTACTCTAAACTTCCAGTCTTTTTATTGTTGTATCTTTTGAAGAACATAAAAAATCCCGTATCCAAAAATACCATTTACTTTTGGAAAGTGTCGGCATAATGCACTTACAAAAGGAATTTGGCTATAAACATATCTACCACTTCTATAACAATAAGAATGATAATAACCCATTCCAATCTGCTACTCTCTTTGTGGTCCATGATGTCCTTAAAAAGCTCCAGGTTTTCTTTAATAATTTCAATTCTATCGTGAATTAACCTATATCTGTCTTTTAAATCAAAGGTTTGTTTTAAATCCGTATTAAGCTTGTTAAGCTGTTCATTTTCCCAAGTAATTACAGGAGAATCAAAAATGTACAAGTTTTCTAAAATACGGTTCTTTATGTTTAAAACCTTACCTATAAACCGTTTCAACTTGTTCCCGGAAATATCCAGCTTACCTTTGTTTTCCAGGTATTTAGTATGTTTATTGGTTTCCATTAAAAGTTCTTCCGTAATTTCGGAATAACCGTTTAAGGCAACAGATTGCGAAGTGTTTAGCATCACCAACCTTATCATTTCTTGATTGAGTTCTGGCAAAACCACATGGTCAAACTGAACCTTTAAGGTATTGGGCTGGATGTAAATAGGAATCTCTTCGGAGTTTTTTTGGGTGAAAAAAGGATCACAAAAAGGTTTTATGTCCATAAAGGCTTTTTCAATTTCGGCTGGAACCATATTGAAAAAACAAACCAGTCCATAATGAAAAATGTAAATAAAGCTGTCTTTGGAACTTTTATAAAAAAGTTCATCACTATCTTGAAACAACAACTGCCATGGCAGTTGTTGTTTGCAGGTTTTAATTTGGATAGTGTTTGCTACTTGATAAGCAACAACGGAGTACATTATGATTTAAAGATGTTATTGGAATCCTTAAAGCATTTAAACTCCAACATATAATCGTTTGGATCTTTAATAAAGAAGGAGGTGTGCTCTCCTGCTTTATTACTTAAAAACGTGGATTTTTCTACTAATTCCATGTCCAGTTCCTTAAGCTTGGAATAGATGTTGTTCCACGTATTTTCATCTACTATAACCCCAAAATGGAAAGCAGGTAAAATGTTGCCTTCAAACACATAATTAGGACTGTTGAAATTAAATTTCTCGGCTTTTATAAACGTTAATTGATGACCAAATAAATTTATATCCACCCAAGTTTGGGTAAATCTGCCAGAGGTTGCGCCAATCCTGTTTAAGTAAAAGTTTTTGGTTTCTTTTACGCTTAAACATGGTAAAGACATGTGAAATGACGTATTCATAAAGTTACAGATTAAAGTGGTTTTAAGCTTTCTACTCTGTAAATTACGAAATCTTCGTCATTATCTTCATAAACTTCAATAAAAGTTATTTTAAAAGATTTGTTAATCAAACTTTTATCGTTTTTCAAATCGAATTGTTTTAAAACTCTAGGATGAACTTCGTCGAAAACCAGTTCTTCTCCATTTTCAAACAAGAAGGTAAAATACCCGTCTTTATATGATAAAAATTCAGCTTCTCTCATCACTACAACACATTAATCTTCATCATCAACATCTACGTCGTCTGCTTCGTCCTCCACATCATCCTCATCATCCACATCGTCTGCATCATCAAATTCCAGGTCTTTAACAGCATCGTCTTCCCCAACAACCACGTCATCATCTGCGTCGTTATCATCGTCTGAATAATCTTCCATAGCTTGAACCAATCTCACGCCCACTTTTACCAAGTAAATGGTGTCTTCTGTCCTAACTTCTACAGCTTCAACAATTTCATTTTTAATGTTCCTGAAGGAAATGATATCCTCATCATCATAACCGTCAGGGAATTTTTCAACAAGAAGATCCAATATATCTTCGTTTAATTTTTGATAGTCTACTATTACTCGTTTCATTTTAAATAGGTTACATGTCTAATAAATAAGCAAATATTAATGGAGCAACGATGGTTGCGTCGCTTTCAATTATAAATTTTGGGGTGTTGATATCTAGTTTCCCCCAAGTAATTTTTTCGTTAGGAACAGCGCCTGAATAGGATCCATAACTGGTTGTGGAGTCACTTATTTGGCAGAAATAACTCCAGAAAGGCGTATCTGTACGTTCCATATCTTGATACAGCATTGGTACCACACAAATTGGGAAATCGCCAGCAATACCTCCTCCTATTTGGAAGAACCCAATTCCGTTTTTAGAATTGTTTGTGTACCAATCTGCCAAAAACGTCATGTATTCTATACCAGATTTCATGGTGCTTGCTTTTAACTCGCCTTTAAGCACATAACTTGCAAAGATATTTCCCATGGTACTGTCTTCCCAGCCAGGAACAATAATTGGCAAATTCTTTTCGGCAGCTGCATACATCCAAGAATCTTTGATATCTATTTCATAATATTCTTCCAAAACGCCTGAAAGCAATAATTTATACATGAATTCATGTGGAAAATAACGCTCTCCTTTTGCTTCGGCATCTTTCCATATTTTAACAATATGTTTTTGTAAACGTCTAAAAGCTTCTTCTTCCGGAATACAGGTATCGGTTACCCTGTTAAGGCCTTTTTCCAACAAATCCCATTCCTCCTGAGGGGTTAAATCTCTGTAATTTGGAACTCTTTCGTAATGGGAGTGAGCGACCAAATTCATAATATCCTCCTCTAAATTTGCTCCAGTACAAGAGATTATTTGTACCTTATCCTTACGGATCATTTCTGCAAATATTTTACCTAATTCGGCAGTACTCATGGCTCCTGCAAGAGACACCAGCATTTTTGCTCCAGAATTTAACTGGTCTTCATACCCTTTTGCTGCATCTACCAAGGCAGCCGCATTAAAGTGTAAATAATATTTTTCTATAAAATTTGAAATGGCTCCTTTAGTACTCATCGTCTTCGTTAAATTTTGAATTGTTGTTTTTATTTACGTATGAATTGTCAAAAGAGTTGTCGTACTCATCATCCACACTTTCGTTTTGAAATTTATAGCTTAACATTTTATAATACAATTTTGCGGCCAAGAAATCTGAAGATCTTTCAGTTTCATTAGGGCAAAGCTCCACTATATCGAACCCAACTACGTTTTTTTCGGCAAATACTTGTTTTAAAAACTCCAAGGTTTCGTACCATAACAAGCCTCCAGGTTCTGGGGTTCCTGTACTTGGCATGATGGAAGGGTCAAAAGCATCCAGGTCTATGGTAATAAACACATTGTCTGTCATCTGATCTATGGCAGAATCCATCCAAGTATCGTCTATAGCCATTTCATGGGCAAAATAAGTTTTATCTGAGTCCATAACGGTCGTTTCCATCACGTCCATGGAACGAATCCCTATTTGTATTAAATTGGTATTCTGGCTTGCTTCGTACAAAGCACAAGCATGATTGCACTTAGAACCATGGTATTCTTTACGTAAATCTGCATGTGCGTCCAATTGCACAACGGTTAAGTTGTCAAAACATTCATTAAAAGCCCTAATGGTTCCTATGGAAATGGAATGTTCTCCACCAAAGGCTGTCACAAATTTATTGCGCTTAATATATTTCTTGGTGACTTGGTGTACGGCATCCACCATAGCTTCCGGCGACGAGCTTTCTGTAACCGCATCAGCCAAAAACACACCTTGCTGGTACACTTCCGTTCCGGTTTCAATATCGTAAAGCTCCATATTCTCAGAAGCGTTCAAAAAGGCTTCTGGCCCTTTATCCGCTCCTTTTTGCCAAGTACTTGTACCATCATAAGGCACAGGAATCAAAACAATTTTTGAACTATCTAATTTTGAATATTCTTCTGGAATCCCAGCATACGTTTTATTGTTCATGGTAACCTAAAATTTTAAGTAAGTCTTCACTTTTTTGTTGTTCACTAAATAATTTTGTGGTGATGTTTCCATCTTCGTCTTTGTCTATTAATATGTGCTTTGGCGACGGTATCAAACAGTGTTGCAAGCCTCCAAATCCACCTATGGTCTCTTGGTAAGCTCCTGTATTAAAAAAGCCTAGGTATAAAGGTTTTTCTTTATTGTATTTTGGCAAATAAATGGCGTTCATATGCTGTTCGCTGTTGTAATAATCGTCACTATCGCAGGTTAAACCTCCTAGAAGCACACGCTCGTAACTATCGTTCCACCTGTTAATTGGCAACATGATAAAGCGTTTGTTTATGGCCCAAGTGTCTGGCAAGGTTGTTATAAACGACGAATTGATCATGTTCCATTTCTCACGGTCGTTTTGTTGTTTTTGGTAAAGCACTTCGTAAATGGCTCCTCCACTCTCACCTACCGTAAAGCTACCAAATTCTGTAAAGATATTAGGTACAGGCACTTCTTCTTGTTCGCAAAACAGTTTGATTTGATTTATGATTTCATCCACCATGTATTCGTAATCAAAATCAAAAGCCAACGAATTTTTTATAGGAAAACCCCCTCCAATGTTCAAACTGTCCAAAGAAGGGCAAATTTGTTTTAAGCTGGTGTAAACCTTCAAACATTTAGAAAGTTCGTTCCAATAATAGGCATTGTCCCTAATTCCCGTATTGATAAAGAAGTGAAGCATTTTAAGTTTCACTTTTTTATTGTCTTTTATCTGTCTGTTGTAAAAAGGTACTATGTTTTTGTAACCAATACCCAAGCGTGAGGTATAAAATTCAAATTTAGGTTCTTCTTCAGAAGCTATTCGGATCCCTATATTGTATTTGCCTTTTATTTCTTGAGACAGCAAATCTATTTCTTCGTAATTATCAATAATGGGAATACAGTTTTTATGACCATTATTGATTAGCCTGGCAATATTTGTAACATATTGAGAACGCTTGAACCCATTGCTTATAACATAGGTTTTATCTGTAATTTTCCCTTCGGCCTTTAAGCTTTCCACAATATCGATATCGAAAGCCGAAGAGGTTTCAATATGAATATCGTTTTTTAAAGCTTCGTTTAAAACATGTTTAAAATGAGAGCTTTTTGTGCAATAACAATAATGGTATTTGCCCTTGTATTTATGTTTTTTAATGGCTTTTGCAAACCATTCCTTGGCACGACCAATATTATTGGAAATTTGAGGCAGATAAGTGAATTTTAAAGGGGTTCCATATTCTTCTACCAAGCCCATTAAATCTATATCGTGAAATTGAAGGTGTTTGTCTTCCAGCTTAAATTCTTCTTGTGGAAAATAAAAAGTTTGATTGATTAAATCAATGTATTTTGTATTCATTATGTGTTTTTAAAATGTAAATAATTTAATTTTTTAAAACGAAATGTTTAAAAGTAAACAATAATGAGTACAAATCAAATTTGAATTTGACTTTGTGTTGTTGGAACAAAGCCATATTGATGCTGACTGGCATATATGGTTAACATGGAAGTGAGCTTTAAAATCCGGTTGCTTAATCTGTAAGCTGCTTTTGATTGTAACTTCCTAATATTCAAAAGCCCGAACATAAAAACATAATTCAATTTGTTCAGCTAAATACTGTGCAAAAGAAATACTTTTTTTTAAAAATACAACTGGTTTTAAATTATTTTTTAATCTTAAAATTACAGCTTTATTTTTAGCTGTTTATGGCCATTAAAATATATACAAACGCAAGTTTTAAAACTTAATCGAATTTGGTATTATTTTATTCTTTGTGCTATTATTAGTATCTTGTGTAGACAGAAGATTTTTGTAAAACTTTTAAAATTATTAAATATGTCAGATCAAGTTCAATTAGTACCAAATAATTCCTTAATCACTAAAACTCCTGAAGAAGGAAGACAGTTGGCCGTAAAGATGGCGCGACTAATTATTAAGGTAACACAACCAGATGCAGAGATTAGGGAGAAATTACGACCAGAATATGCAGAGGATGCTGGTCTGCTTATTGCTGTGGGCCAAACCGTAGCTACGGAATTTGCTACCATTGCAGCTGCCAACAATTATTGGAGATAGCAGTGAGCTTTAAAGCCCGCTATTTAAAAAAAAGCCATCAATAAATAAATTGATGGCTTTTTTAGTGGTTTTTTATAGCATTTTTAGCGTGTTCAATTCTTGCTCTGTCAAGTGTTTCCAATGGCCACGAGGAATATCTTTCTTGGTCAAGTGACCTATAGCCACACAATCCAAACTAATAATATCGTATTTCAACTCGTCAAAAATAGTCCTAATAATGGTATTTCCCGTGTTTTTAATTTTTAAACCTATTTCTTTTTTGGAAGCTCCATCAATATAGCTTATTTCTTCAACAGCTATTAATTTACCATCTACCTTAAAGCCATCCCTAATTTTTTTTAGGTCGTCTATCTTTAAATTTTTATTTAATTCCACATGAAACAAACGTGGTACACCATGTTTGGAATTGGTGAATTTTTTTACAATGGCTTCATCGTTGGTAAACAACAACAACCCTTTGGAGTTTCTTCCCAAACGTCCTATGGGCTTTATCCTTGAAGAGGTTGCGTTAGCCACTAAATCCATAACGGTTCTGCCTTTACCTTCGGCTGTTGTAGTGGCAAAACCTTTTGGTTTATTAAGCAATACGTATGCTTTTTTTTCAGGATTGACACGTCTGCCATCATAACGTACCTCATCTTCCAACTTTACCTTGTAACCCATTTCGGTTACCACTTGCCCATTAACGGAAACCAGGCCTATGGCAATGTGCTCATCTGCCTCTCTACGTGAACAAATTCCAGAATTAGCGATGTATTTATTTAAGCGAATCTCATTTGGATTGGATTTTTTTGGAGCTGCTTTTTTCTCCACTTGTGGTTTGGATGCAGAAAATGAATTCTTTCTTAAAGGCGAATTTCCTCTGGCATAACTTTTACCCTGTTGCGAACTACCTCCACGACTCGATTGGTTAGCTCCCGACTTTTGCTGTCCTCTACCAGATGATTTCCCCTTGCTACTGCTACCTTGATGTCTGCTCATAATTCGTTATTTTTTTTGCAAAGATACAGAAAGAGCAATTGCTTTCAAGCATCTAACAAACAAATCTTATATTCTATTAAGAAGTAAATTGGTGTTTATAAGCATGATGCTGAAAACACCTGCTAAAATTATAAACTTTAGGATGTTATGCAATATTAAATAATGTGTTTTGGTTTTTGAAGCCCATAACAACAAAACAAACACAAACAACAAAACCACACTTAAATAAAAGAAATATACCATTTGTCCAACATGAAAATGAAATAATAGAAAATAAGCAGGAACGGTTGTTAAAAGCGCTAAAATGGTAAGCATGATTTTAGATACATTCTCGCCATACACAATAGGAATGGTATGGTAATTTAAAACCAAATCGCCTTTTATGTTTTCCAAGTCCTTGGTAAGTTCCCTCATGGATATAATTAAAAATAAAAATGCAGCATGAACAAAAATAACATGCTCAAAATTTTTGTAATACATGAAAATGGCAAAAAAAGGTGTGATGGTTAAAATGGCTGATGTTAAGTTTCCTACAAAAGGCAGTTTTTTTAACTTGTGGGAGTAAAACCAAATACCAAAAATATATAATGAAAAGAAAATTACTGCTCTAAAAGACACATAGCTTGCCATAATCACAGCCATGAAATTAAGTACAAAATAAAAAGAAAGCTTGGTATTCTGACTCACCAATCTGTCCAACCTGGATTTATTGGGCCTGTTAATCAAATCTTTTTCAGAATCGTAGAAATTGTTAATGATATAACCTCCTGCTATGGTAGCTGCAGATGCCAAAACCAACATTAAAAGATTCAAATCCAACACCACTTCCCTTAAAGGCAGGTCGTGTGCAAGAATGTAGATGGATGTTAAATATTGGGCAATAACAACAATTAATATGTTGTAGCCCCTTACCACAGAAAACATGCTAAAAAACTTAAGTAGAATGTGTTTCTGTCTTCTGGTTAACATAAACTATTTTTAGGTTTTTTTGAACAGGCTCTGTACAAAATAGGGTTTAGAAGTTATAAACCACTTCCAAATTATAATCTTTAAGGGATTGTTTAGCCTTGTCAATATCTTCGGTGAACCCAAGAATATAACCTCCACCTCCAGAACCACAGAGTTTCAAATAATACTCGTTGGTTTCAATACCCTTTTTCCAGAGTTCATGAAACTGTTGTGGGATCATTGGTTTAAAATGGTTCAGCACTACTTTGGAAAGCTTTTTGGTGTTCCCAAACAAAGATTTGATATCGCCTTTTAAAAAATCGTCCACACAGGCATCTGTATGCTTTATAAACTGATTTTTAAGCATTTTCCTAAAGCCTTCCTGCTTCATGCTTTCCATGAAAATACTAACCATGGGAGCAGTCTCTCCTATAACACCACTATCTATTAAAAAAACGGCATTCTTGCCTTCTGTATTTTGCGAAGGAATACCTGTAGCTTCTATGTTGTCCTTGGAGTTGATAAGGATAGGAATGCTCAAATAACTGTTCAAGGGATCTAATCCAGACGATTTACCATGGAAAAAAGATTCCATGGCAGAAAAAATGGCTTTTAACTTTAAAAGCTTTTCCCTTGTTAAATTTTCCAAAACCGTAATTTTATCAAAGGCATATTTATCGTAAATGGCAGCAACCAAAGCTCCACTGCTTCCTACGCCATAACCTTGAGGAATAGAGGAATCAAAATACATACCTGCTTCCAAGTCCTGTTGTAATTTTTTAAAATCGAAAGTTACCAATGAAGCATCTATGGTATGAAGATACGCTTCAAAACGTTTTAAACTTTCATTGGATTTAATGGCTGTTTCAGAAGCATCATTGTTCATCTTCAACGCACCATTATAAAAATTATAAGGTATAGACAAGCCTTTGGAATCTTTGATAATTCCATATTCTCCAAAGAGTAAGATTTTCGAATAAAAAAGTGGTCCTTTCATTTTCTTAATGAACAATTAATAATGCAAAGTTAATAATTAATCTTTAGATGTTTTTACAATACTAACTAATAATCGCAACATTTTCTGCGATTTAAGCTTAAATTTTTCAAATTCCTCCTCATTTAAAAAACCTGTAGCATGAAGCAAATCAATCCAAAACTCGCTTTCGATAGCAATTTTTAAGCTAATCGACATTTTGTTTGTAAAACCGGAATTAGTTTAAGCAAATTCAATTTCTCACAAATTAGCCCCTTTAGAATTCAGGATTTTAAGAGTTGTATTAACATCGCACATCCTTTTTTATTGTATGCTAAATCTTGATTTAGATTAAGATATCCAGTGCAAAATGGAACCTCTTTTCTATAATATTTGGTTATATGCTGAATAATTTTGGTTAAACTTTTTTAAAGTCGCCCTTTATAATTATTCATTTTTAACTTTTAACTACTTAATAGTTTAGCTCCAAAACCTACTTGGTCACAAATAAATTGTCCGTTTTGACAATATGCCACCAATTCATTCTTAATGAAATCCAAAATAACTTTACTTTCTTTTTTTGGATAAAGCACGTGAACATTAGCTCCAGCATCCAGGGTAAAACAGATATGCAACCCAGTATCTTGTCTAAAACGCCATATTTTATTGATTATTTTAAGCGTATTGGGTTTCATTAAAATAAAATAAGGCATGCTGGTCATCATCATGGCGTGTAGTGTTAAAGCTTCGCTTTCAATAATGGCAATAAACGCATCTAAATCTCCAGACTTGAAAATAGGCTTTAATTTTTCAAGATTTTCGTGTGCTTGTTTAAATCGGTTTTCGGCATAAGGATGCATGTACATTAAATTATGGCCAACAGTACTGCTCACCTGTTTTTCGCCTTTATCAACCAATAAAATGGTGTCTTGGTAATCTTTAAAATTATCGTGGACTTGATAAGGGTATTTAACCCCAAATAAATCTGTGCTGCCCTCAACCGTTGTACTGTCTCCCCAAACAATTAAATCGCCTTCAATACTTCTGCAAGCAGATCCAGAGCCTAAACGCGCTAAAAATGATGCCTTCTGGTTGAAATATTTTTGAGATTCTACACTATCGCCCTGAATGGCACTAAGTTCTTTCTCAACACTCATTAAGCACAAAGCCAAAGCACTCATTCCAGAAGCCGAAGATGCTATTCCGGAACTATGTGGAAACGTGTTGGACGTTTCAATTTTAAAATGATAGTCTTTTAAAAAGGGCAAATAGCTTTCTATACGTTTAAAAAACGTTTCAATTTTTGGTTTAAATTCCTCCTTTTTTTCTCCATCCAAAAACACTTCAAAAGAAAAATGCTGCGTGTTCTCTTTTTTGGAAAATGTAAGTGTGGTGGTTGTTTTGCAGTTATTTAAAGTAAAGCTAATGGATGGATTTGCAGGAATTTGATGCTCTTTTTTTCCCCAATACTTTACCAATGCTATATTACTTGGGGATTCCCATGTAACTGTTCCACTTTCCAACTTTGTGCGATATGGTTTTGGAATAAAATCTTGTTCTGTCATTATTGCAGTTTATTGTGACAAAGATAATAACTTTAGCATGGTATTGTAGTTTCTTGCCGTTGCAAATGTTTTAAGTGTACGTTCAAAATAATTAACATTGAATTTGGATTTTCCTAAACCTTTATCGCAAAACAGGTAAAGACAGTCGTCAATTATTTGGTATTCATCAGCTTGATATACTATTTCCGAAGCTGTTTTTACCAAATCATCTTTTGGAGTTTGGTGAAGCATCAAAAAATAACTGGCTTTCTTTTTATCTTCTGAAAATGGACAATTGGCAAACATACGTTCGAGATCTGGTCTTGTTTTTGCCATCACCAAAACTTCAAAACCAAATTGAGCCAAAATGGCTTTTTGGATCTTGTTTTCTATAGAATTTGCATTTTCAGAAGATTCCAAAATCACATTCCCACTTTGAATATACGTTTGCACATTTTCAAAACCTGATTTGCTTAACAAGCCCCTCAAGTCTGCCATAGGCACTTTTTTATGTCCACCAACATTAATGCCTTTTAACAATACAATGTATGTCTTCATTCTAAAATGGATTTAGAAACAATATAAGCTCCTGTCCAGGCATTTTGAAAATTAAAACCTCCTGTAATGGCATCTACATTGATAACTTCGCCGGCAAAATATAGGTTTTTATGAAGCTTGCTTTCAAAAGTTTTAAAATTGATTTCTTTTAAATCAACACCTCCAGCCGTAACAAACTCTTCTTTAAAGGTACTTTTTCCATCTACCTTGAAAACTGCTTGGGTTAATTGCGAACTTAAATTTTCCAGTTGCTGCTTGTTTAAATCTGCCCAACGCGTATTTGAATTCATTTCTGAAGCTAAAACCAGTTTTTGCCATAATCGTTTTGGCAAATCAAACTGTGTGGATTTAAAAACTGTTTTTTTAGCCAGGTTATGTTTGAATTCCTTTAACATGTTGAAACAATCTTGAAACGAATGGTTTATAAAATTAATTTCAATTTCAAATTTATAATCGCGTTCAGCTAATTCAATGGCACCAAAAGCAGACAATTTTAAGATTGAAGGTGCACTCATCCCAACATGTGTAATAAGCAATGGACCTTCACTACATAAATCAGTATCTAAAACTTTAATGGTAACATGCTGAGCCACAACTCCAGGAATATCTTGAATACGCTCATCTTTAATGTCAAAAGTAAAAAGCGAAGGCACTGGATTTAAAATGTTGTGCCCTAAGTTTTCGAGTAGTTTCCAGATTTTTGGGTTGCTTCCTGAGGCTATTACTAATTTTCCGGTTGTAAATTCTCCTTCGGTTGTTTTAATGTACCAAGAAACACCTTCTTTTTCAAATGCTTTTACCACATGATTGTACATCACCTCAATCTTGTGTTTTTTGGCTTCGTTTAAAAAACAATCTATGATGGTTTGTGAGCTGTCTGACTCTGGAAACATCCTACCATCTGCTTCAACTTTTAAAGGAACACCTTTGTTTTCAAACCACGCTATGGTATCTCCAGTCATAAACTGATGAAAAGGTCCCAACAACTCTTTTTCCCCTCGAGGATAATTCAAAACCAATTCCTGTGGAATAAATTCGGCATGTGTAACATTACAGCGTCCACCTCCAGAAATTTTAACTTTTTGCAAGCCTTCTTTTCCACGTTCCAAAATGGCAATGGTCAAGTTCGGGTTTTGTTCAGCGATATTTATTGCTGCAAAAAAACCGGCTGCTCCACCTCCAACTATTATCACGTCTTTTTGTATCATAATCTATCTGGGACATCTGAAATTATACCATCTACTCCATAGCGTTTCATGCGTTTTATGGTTTTCCTGTCGTTTACTGTCCAGGTATACACTTTATAGCCATTGGCTTGAGCCATTTTTACATTTTCTGAAGTTAACAGGGCAAAATTTGGATGAATGGCCATGGCATTAATGGTTTTGGCAAATTCCATGGCTTCAGTCACACTGGCCTTGGTTAACACTCCCAACGGTATTTGTTTATCCAATTTGTAAATGGCTTCCAATTCATGATGCTGAAAACTGGACACTATAAAATGACTGTAGTCCCATTTTTTTTCTTTGATATATTTTTGAATAACTTCACAACATGCCAAAGCCGTATTCCTTCCTTTTAATTCTATGTTTAAAATACATGTTTTATCAATCACATCAAGAACTTCTTCCAAAGTTGGAATTGAAAACCGATTGTTTACTTTCAATTGTTTTAATTCTGAAAGACTTGTTTTCCCTATTTCCCCTGTGCCATTTGTCATCCTATCCAAGGTAAAATCATGAAACACAACCAGTTCTCCAGTGGCACAAACATGGACATCTATTTCAATGCCATCAACCTGTTGTTCCAATGCTTTTTGAATAGATTCCAAGGTATTCTCGGGAACATAGCCCTTGGCACCACGATGGCCTATTTTTAAAAAGGGATTATTCATATTTAAATGAATTAAAAAATTTGGTTTTTTAAACTATGGGACGCATTAAACCCTCTTGAGCAACCGAAGCCACCAATTTGCCATCACGCGTAAAAATATGTCCTTTGGCAAAGCCTCTGGCATTTGATGTGCTTGGCGACTCCAATGAAAAAAGGAGCCAATCGTCAAGATCAAAGTCCCTAAAATACCACATGGAATGGTCCAAACTGGCTGTTTGCAAATTTCCCCAATGCGCCTCACTGGCATGTGGCTGAATGGCAACCGATAAAATATTGTAATCTGAAATATAGGTCAGGATTTTTTGCTTGGTAGGCAAATCCAGGCTTGAAGTGTCACCTTTCAATTTAAACCAGATGTCTGCATAAGGAGGTAAATTCTTCTTTTCAAAAGGATTTGGTATTTGGGTAGGCTTAAATTCTACAGGTCTGGGTATTTCTAAAAATGTTTTTGTTTTTTTAGGCAACATCTCACCAAATTGCTCAAGTAAGTCGCTCCAACTCATTAAATCCTCTGGTTGTGCCACATTTGGTTCCATCTGGATTTGATGTTCGTAACCTTTTTCGTCTTTATGAAAGGATGCCGATAAAATAAATATAACGGTACCATTTTGGCTTGCCGTAACACGTCTTACAGAAAAACTGCCTCCATCTCGCATAATGCTTACTTGATAGCGTATAGGCAAGGATAAATTTCCAGCTTCCAAAAAATAGGAATGCATGGAATGCAACACTCTATTGTTTGTAATGGTCCTATAAGCTGCATTTATGGCTTGAGCCAAAACCTGACCTCCAAAAACATTGGGGCTGCCAACTGTTTCGCTTGTGCCTTCAAACTCGTTTTCAGAAAGTTGTTCTAAAATTAAAATATCTAATAAATCGTTTACAGATGTCATAAAAATGGAATTCTATTCTTTAATTTATCAAAACTATTAAAATCATTTTTGGGTTGGTCTTATTTTTATAATTAGTTTTGAAAAAAACCTGTTTTCTACCTTTTATGATTCGTAAAACACTGTATATCGTCTTATTGCTTTTTACAATAACATCTTGTAGGAAAGGAGGTTTAAAAAAAGTAGCCAGTTTTCCTTTATCCCTTAAGGAAGCTTCTGCTGCTGAAATGATTCCTGGCTCTTCACTTATTTGGACCATTGAGGATTCCAGGAACCGGAATGTGCTTTATGGTGTAAATGAGCATGGAACCCTTATCAAGGAAATAGAAATTAGCAATGCCAAAAACATAGATTGGGAAGATTTAACCAGTGACACTTATGGAAACATTTACATAGGTGACTTTGGCAACAATAAAAAAGAAAGAGACCATTTTACCATTTACAAAGTAACAGACCCAATGGCTATTGAACATTCCACCATGGCAGATGTCATTACATTTAAGCTCCCGCCTAATTTCAAACCAATGAATTTTGAAGCTTTTTTTATTTATCAACATCATTTTTACATCATCAACAAAGCCAATAAAGAAACCAAAATGTTTAAGGTGCCCAACACTATTGGAAACCATACAGCCGAATTTGTGTGTTCTTTTGATTTGGATTGTGAAGACACCAAAATTACCTCTGCAGCCATAAGTCAAGACAATAAAACCATTGTGCTCCTCAATAAAAGCATGCTATGGAAAATAACAGAATTTCACTCAGATAACTTTTGTGAAGCAACCATTGAAAACAGGTCATTCAATCATTTTTCCCAAAAAGAAGGTATTTGTTTCAAAGACAATCATACCATTTATGTTACAGACGAACGCGTATGGTTTATTGGAGGCAATATTTACAGGATTGAAATTGACTAACCTTCACAAAAAATTATTTCAACTTGTTTGCATGTAGTTTTCGCAGTTTCGCCAATTTTGGCGTAATTACAAAACTGCAATATCCTTGTTCTTTATTGTTTTTATAATAATCTTGATGATAGTCTTCTGCTTCATAAAACACATCCAACTGGCTTATCTCGGTCACAATCTTATCTTCGTAGTAAGAAGCCACTTCTTTAAGCACTTGTTCGGCCACTTCTTTTTGAGTACTGCTGTGATAATAAATAACCGAACGATATTGAGTACCTGTGTCTCCTCCCTGACGATTTAAAGTTGTTGGATCATGCGTTGTCATAAAAATGATTAGAATCTCTTTATAGGAAATAACATTAGGGTTGAAAGTGACTTGAATCACTTCGGCATGACCTGTTAAGCCAGAACATACTTCCCGATAAGTAGGTTTACCTGGAACCGTTCCTCCAGAATAACCCGAAACCACTTTTTCCACACCTTTAACCTCTTGAAAAACAGCTTCCGTACACCAAAAGCAACCACCTCCAAAAGTGGCTAATTGTAAATTTTTATCAGTCATTTATACTTCCTTTTCTAAAATAATGGATTCAGAATTTACACAATACCTCAACCCACTTGGTTCAGGACCATCTGGAAACACATGCCCTAAATGCGCATCGCAGGTATTGCACATCACTTCCACACGAACCATTCCAAAAGAGGTGTCTTTTTCATACTTAATGGCGTTTGGCTGAATGGGTTGTGTAAAACTTGGCCAACCGGAATTGGACTCAAATTTTATGGTAGAGTCAAACAATTGTGTATGGCAACACACACAATTATATTTTCCAGCATCATGAGCTTTACAAAGAGCTCCACTATGTGGACGCTCGGTTCCTTTCTGTCTGGTAATCCTATATTGTTCTGGTGTTAAAAGGGTTTGCCATTCCGCTTCAGACTTTTCAACACGTTTATCTGGAGCAGGATTACCATTTACCGAATAATCAATAACATCTTTCCAAGTTAGCATTTTAATGGTTCTTTCTTTTTTGTTTAACATATCATGCTTATTAGCTTTTGTTTGTCGTAAAATATCATTTTGACTTACAAAACAAAGCTACTGAAAACAAAAAAGCTCCAACATAATGTTGAAGCTTCTACTTATTTCGTGCGGGTGGGGAGACTCGAACTCCCACACCTCGCGGCACCAGATCCTAAGTCTGGCGTGTCTACCAATTCCACCACACCCGCAATAAGGAGTGCAAATATAAAAATTAGTTTTAATATACAAACGCATCTTATCATAAAAAATTCTTCATGTTTTTGTATTTTTGAGGAAATTCAAATATATCTTATGAAAAACATATCCACTTACGTTAATCAACATAAAGATCGGTTCTTAGAGGAACTTATAGATTTACTAAAAATTCCATCCATAAGTGCAGACTCTGCCTATAAAAAAGATGTCTTGCACACAGCCGAAGTTGTAAAAACCAGATTGGAGGAAGCTGGTTGCGACCATGTAGAAATATGTGAAACAGCTGGCTACCCAATAGTTTATGGCGAAAAAATAATTGATAAGGATTTACCAACTGTTTTGGTTTATGGACATTACGATGTACAGCCACCAGACCCTTTAAATTTATGGAATTCACCTCCTTTTGAACCTGTAATCAAGAAAACCGAACTGCATCCAGAAGGCGCCATTTTTGCTCGTGGTGCTTGCGATGACAAAGGACAAATGTACATGCATGTTAAGGCCCTGGAGTTTATGACCAAGACCAACCAGTTGCCTTGTAATGTAAAATTCATGATTGAAGGTGAAGAAGAAGTAGGAAGTTCCAATTTGGCCATTTTTGTTAAAGAAAATCAAGAGAAATTAAAAAACGACGTGATCTTAATTTCTGATACAGGCATGATAGCCAAGGATGTTCCGTCCATTACAACAGGCTTACGTGGTTTGAGCTATGTGGAAGTGGAAGTTACTGGTCCCAATAGGGATCTACATTCAGGTTTATATGGTGGAGCCGTCGCCAATCCTATAAACGTTTTAGCTAAGATGATTGCTTCCCTGCACGATGAAAACAACCATATTACCATTCCAGGTTTTTATGACAAAGTGGAAGAACTTTCAAAAGAAGAACGTGCCGAAATGGCCAAAGCGCCTTTTTCTCTTGAAGCCTATAAAAAATCCTTGGATATTGATGCCGTTTATGGCGAAGCAGGCTATACCACCAACGAACGAAATTCCATTCGCCCAACACTAGATGTAAATGGCATTTGGGGAGGATACACTGGCGAAGGGGCCAAAACGGTTATTGCCAGTAAAGCCTATGCCAAAATTTCCATGAGGCTGGTACCTCATCAAGATTGGGAAAACATTACGCAACTTTTTAAAACTCATTTTGAAAGTATCGCTCCAAAGGGTGTAAAGGTAGAAGTAAAACCCCATCATGGTGGACAAGGTTATGTTACTCCTATAGACAGTATAGGGTATCAAGCAGCAAGCAAGGCATATTTTGATTCTTTTGGCAAAACACCTATTCCACAACGTAGTGGAGGAAGTATTCCAATTGTCTCTTTATTTGAACAGGAATTAAAAAGCAAAACCATTTTAATGGGCTTTGGTTTGGATAGTGATGCCATTCATTCTCCTAACGAACATTATGGCTTGTTCAATTATTACAAAGGCATAGAAACCATTCCTTTGTTTTATAAGTATTTCACTGAATTGAGTGAATAACGAAACTAATAAAACTGTCTGAAAAAAAAATCATCTTATCATTTTAAGCGCAGTCAAAAAATGTAAATTTTAATTTTTAACTGCATTTTGACTGCGCTCAAGATGAGATTTTCATTAGAATAAACTTATTGTTTCACCACTTTAAAGGCGCCCGATTTTTGAGTGCCTTTTATTTTTAAATAATAGATTCCTGATTGATAATCAGACATGTCTATTTTTAGTTGCTTTGTTTTTGAAGTGGTTTCCAAAATTAATTGTCCGGAGACGTTATATAATTGAATAGCAAAAGCAGTTTCTAGATCTGAATCGATTTGCAAGGTAGATGTAACCGGATTTGGAGTAATCTTAAAATGCTCAGCATTGGATTCCTCAATACTTAAATTTGTAAATAAAATACAATCGCTCATTTCCACACAGGAACCCACAGTTATTTCAACAGCATAAGACCCAATGGTTGCTGGATAATACGTTTGGTTTACTGCTCCTGCAATTAAAGTATTTGTATCGCAATTATACCATTGATAGTTGGCACCATTTTGATTGGCCTCTAAATAGGCTGCTGTACTTGTTAAAGTGTTGTCTATGGCCTGCAAATTTCCTTTTGTAAGCAAATAGGCTGTCACCAATTTTGTGATTTCTTGAAAATACGGCAAGTCCAAAGTGCTTAACCTATCTGCAGAGGAGTGGTAAAATGGTGTTTCATCGTTGGTTTCCCAGGATTCCCCAACCAAAACAGCTGGAAAACTGTTAACCCAAAAAGAGGCATGGTCGCTTGCTGAAGTTCCTGGATTTACAGTTATGGGATTCAAGTTAAAAGTATAAGTATTTAACAGGTTTAACAAATCGTCCTTAATGGTTAAGGAACCATGTAAATCCCTTACATCAATATCAAAATCGTTATCACCTGGTTGTCCAGGTTCATCTCCATCGTAACCCATCATGTCCAAATTAACAACACCAAGAATGTTTAAATTATCGGCATTGGCTAAATTGGCATAGTGTCTGGAACCACGCAATCCAATTTCTTCTTCATCCCAAAAAGCATAAACAATAGTGTTTTCCATACATTGAGTTGAAAGCACTCTGGCAATTTCCAATATGGCTGCAACACCAGTTGCGTTATCGTCTGCACAGTAATCTGCAATGGCGTCATAATGGGCACTTACCAAATAAATATTGTTTGGATTGGTATTGCCCAATTGTGTAGCTATAATGTTTTTGCCTGTAGTATTAAAAAGTTGCTCTTCAATCGTTAGGTTGTTAAATTGCTCAAGTTTCTCTTTAATATAATCTGCTGCCAAATCGTTGTTAGCATGCTGACGGTTAATAATGGTTACTTCAGTTCCGTATACCATAGTAGGTTGTTCGCCAGAAAATTCGCTAACTGTTGTTTCCAGTCTATCAACATCTATTTGGTTCATGAGCTCTTGAACGGTTTGAGCAAAAGAGCTTACGGAAAGCAACACAAATGCAAGGATAATAAGTTTTTTCATCTATAATTAAGTGTGGTAAATTAGATGCAAAGATAGGTTTTTTAAAAAAATATTGTGAAACTATTTTGATTATGCTAAATTTATTCTACATTTGTAGAGCAATCTCTAAATCTGTAGAACAATGCAAAGTTTATCCAAAACCGAAGAAGATTTGATGAATTATTTATGGAAACTTGAAAAAGCTTTTATGAAAGATTTACTGGATGCTTATCCAGATCCTAAACCTGCAACCACTACTGTTGCAACCTTATTAAAACGCATGACAGAAAAAGGATTCGTAGATTATAAATTGTACGGAAAGTCCAGGGAATATTTTCCTTTGGTGAAAAAGAAGGATTATTTTTCCAAGCATGTAAACGGACTCATAAAAAATTTCTTTAATGATAGTGCATCACAATTCGCCTCTTTTTTTACAAAAGAAACCAACCTAACAAAAGAAGAACTGGAGGATTTAAAAAGATTAATAGATAAGGAAATCAAAAACAAGTAACCATGGTAGACTATCTTATAAAATCCAGTGCTTGTCTGGCTGTTTTTATGCTTTTCTATAAACTGTTTTTAGAAAAGGAAAGCATGCATGTTTTCAAGCGGTTTTACTTATTGATATCCTTATTGATTTCTATTGGGATTCCTTTTATCACTTTCACACAATTTATTGAAGTTCCAGTTAAACCGAATGATTTTATTATAAGTAACTCAACTAATCCAACAACTATCCAAGAGGAATCTATTAATAATTTTCCCTTAATTCTTTGGAGTATCTATGTTTTAGGCGTTGTCGTTTTTAGCCTTAAATTCATTTTCAATTTATCTAAAATTTTGAAAAAAATAAAACAAAATCCAAAGTTGAAAACTCAAAAATCTATTCATGTTTTATTAGAAGAATTAATAGTTCCACATACATTTTTAAGTTATATTTTTTTAAATAAAACACATTTCGAAACCCGGAAAATTCCAGCAGAAGTATTGATTCATGAAGAAGCACATGTCATACAAAAACACTCGCTAGACATTTTATATATTGAATTATTTCAGATTATATTTTGGTTTAATCCACTTATCTACATCCTAAAAAAAAGCATCAAGTTAAATCATGAGTTCTTGGCCGACCAAGAAGTGATTAAAAAAGGAGTTACACTCTCAAAATATCAACAAATGTTATTGGCATTCTCATCAAATGCCTTAGAACCACAATTGGCAACAGCCATTAATTATTCATCCATCAAAAAACGATTTACAGTTATGAAAACATCATCATCAAAAACAAGAATTTGGATAAGAAGTCTAGTGCTTCTCCCATTATTAGCTATATTAATTTATAGTTTTAGCTCTAAAAAAGAAGTTGAAAGAAACACTGCAACAAAAAATGAAAACACAACACTATCACAACAACCTTTAGCCACCATAAATGGCATTATTTGCAACGGCTGCAAGGTGAATTTAACAAAAGATGCCATCGAACAATTGATTTTAGGAACCAATACAGGAGAAGCCATAACTGACTTTATGATTAAATTTATTGGTAAACCAACGGTTTCTGTTTCTGGCAACAAACTAAACAAGAAAGCCATTGCTTTATTGAATGAAAATGAATCTGATAAAATGATTCAGATTTTTAATATAAAAACCACGAACTCACATATTAAAATGCCCATTTTAATTCAATTGGCAGATAAAAACGATGAGAATTACTCACATTCTCCAATTGTAAAAAAAGGTGAAAAAAGTGACATTCCACCTCCTCCAACACCACCAAAAGCCCCTGAGATACAAATGAATCAAGACATGCCTCCTCCACCTCCTCCAATTCCAGCAGATGCAACTCCAGAAGAAAAGGTTAAATATCAAAAAACAATTGACGAATACAATAAGTGGTATAATACAAAAGTAAAAAAAGGTGAAGTGTCTAATATTCCTCCACCACCTCCAGATCCACC